>DATMLR010000341.1:0-3921 GCA_035570015.1 Puia sp. | reverse complement strand
CGACCTGCCTTCCGCATAAGAAGCCGAGCGCGGCGCCCACCATGACATCGGAGATCCAGTGCTGGTTTTGTACGATTCTGCTGAGGCCGATCGCTGTGGCCGCCGAATAGGCAATGATCGGAACGATCCGGTATTCCCGGTATTCCATGGCAAAGACCGTCGCTGCGGCAAACGCCACCGTGGTGTGACCCGAGGGAAAGGAAACAAAGGACGAATTGTCCTTCTGCAAAAAGTGATAAAATGGTCCGTGAAATACATGGCTGTTCTGACCTGTCACCGCATCATAATAGGATGGCCGCTGCCGGCTGGTGAGATATTTGAACACAGTCTCGATAGCCGCCCCAGTTATATAGGCCTGCGTTGCAAGTAGTGTGGTCGTTTTTTCTTTGTCCTTATGGAAGATCCAACCATACGCCCCAAGAGCAGCAAGCGTATAGGCTTCATACAATCCACCGAAATTTGTTACATACAGGCTTGCCGACACAACCGACTTGTTCGTTCGAACTTGCTCCACCGCGAACCGATTGACTGGTTTATCCGCGAACAGAATCGCCCCCGTCGTCACCGCCGCGAATCCCCCTACTTCGAGCCATTCTTTTCCCGTTGCCCTGAACGGAGAGGTCCATTGTTGCTTGATATCGTCCACCACCAGAATGATGTAGACCCGCGGCGTTATTCTCGTGTTCTCATTGTAAAAAGACGGGCTGACCACATTCTTTTGTTTCGCGCCCGTGCTATCGGGGTTTTTGGCCAGGCTGTCCAGTTTCCTGGCCAGCGTATCCTTTTGCTGGGCAGCCGCCAATATGGGGGTCAGCAAGAACAGCAACGCAATCAACCTGGATGTATAACGCATATTTGCACAGCGGCATTTTGCGTGCCAGAAAAGGCGGGTCAGAGCCATTACAGAGCCGGCAATTGATATCCATTGTGATATTCCTTCATCAGATAACCGCCGTTGATTTTATCATCCGTAAACTTCCCTGCCGCCGCATCCCAGCTAAGCCGCTGCCCGCTCCGGAACGAAATATTCCCCATCTGTGCGACCGTCGCCACATGCGCCGCCTCCTGGATCGAACAATGCAGCGTCTCCACTTTTCGCGACCGCACCGCTTCAATGAAATTCACCCAGTGCTTGTCTACCCCATTGTCCGTTGAAGGCGCCAGCGGCTTGACGACTTTATTCTTGCTGGACTTCTCTTCCATCACCTCCCAACCGCCCCTGTTCAGCACCAGCGTTGCATTATTGCCGATATAGGCAATCCCATGGTCCCGGTTATAAGACCCGTTATCTATCCCCATCGCGTGATCCCACACCATGTTGAAGCTATCGAACTCATACAGGGTCGTCAGCGTATCCGGCGTCTCCTCTGCCAGATCGGGATAAGCAAATTTTCCTCCCAGCGCCGCCACACTTTTCGGCACGCCCGCCTTCATCCCGATCAACCCATAATCGATCAGATGCACCCCCCAGTCCGTCATCAATCCTCCGGCATAATCCCAGAACCACCGGAAATTGAAGTGAAACCGGCTGGAATTGAATGTTCGGGTCGGAGCAGGCCCCAGCCACATCGCATAGTCGACCCCCGCCGGCGGCGCCGAATCCGGTACCACTTCGGCAGGTTTCATCCACCCCTGGTAACACCACACTTTGACCGTGCGGATGTTTCCAAGCTGACCCGACTGTACGAAATCCACGGCGTCCTTGAAATGCTGCTGACTTCGCTGCCATTGCCCAACCTGTACGACCCGATTGTATTTCTGCTGCGCGGCTACCATGGCCCGGCATTCTCCAATGGAATTGCCGCAGGGTTTTTCGACATAGACATCCTTTCCCGCCTGACACGCGGCGATCATGATCAACGCATGCCAGTGGTCCGGTGTTCCAATGAGCACGACGTCGACATCCTTTTGCTCTAACAGCTTCCGATAATCGCTATATAGCTTTATCCTGCTTGTATCTACCTTTAGCGCCGCCAGATCGATCATCCGCTTGGTCAATACATTTTGGTCGACGTCGCATAACGCGACCACATTGACACCCGGTACCTTTAACGCGGAAGACAGATCGGCCCAGCCCATTCCGTTCAACCCGACTGCACCGATATTGACCTGGTTGGAAGCGGCCACCAACGGCCGGGAACGCAAAAGCGCACCCGCCGCAAGGAGGGAGCTTTGTTGAATAAAAGTCCGACGATTGCTCATGCCCTGAATGTACGAAAAAACTGGAAATTCCGCCGCCCGGAACACCCGGCCCCTACTGCTTGGATAACGTGATCACACTGCTGATCGTACCCGTCGTCGGCGCCGTGATCCCATTGATCGTCTCATTCCCCGACTGACTGATCGTGGAGGTAATGGTCAGGATGCTGCCGCTGACAGTGAAATGCGCGCCGTGGATCTGAATGGGCGGCTGTATGCTATCAATATTCAACGCAAATGGAGATCCGTTGGGGAAATAAATGGAGTCCTGTCCGATCAGTTGATAGCTTGAAGCTGTATCGGTCGCCTTTGCCGTTGTTACAAGCGACGATATGGTCGTATCCGAGACCCCTGGGATACTCTCGATAGTCATATAGGTCGTATCGATCGTGTAACCCACTCCGACTGCCTCCAGCGAATCACTCGTAAAGGTCAGACTGCCTATATTGTTCAGCGTCCGGAAATCGATCAGATTGATCACCTGCGCCGAAATCGGACCTATCGAGATGGAAGAGGTAACATTGATATTAGAAGTTTCGCCGTCAAAGTTCCAGTTGCCCACGAGCGGATTCGGCCCGGAATTGCCCGAATGGTTACTTTTCTTACAGGCAACGGAGAAAAGCAGGCAAGTGGCAACGGCTAAAAGGAGAGTTCGGTTTAACATAACTAATAAACGAATTTAAACCCCAATTAGTATGCCCGATCCGTCCCCGGCTAATTTCCAAATTAACATATCTGTTACATTAATCTTTTTGCCCCATGCACCACGGTACCACATAACTACTTATTTTTAAGCGAAAAACCAGTGCCCTTTCCCATCACCCGGACATTTTTACTGGCCTCCTTTTCCCTCATATCCCTCGCGGGAAGGTCCCAAAGGGCCGCCGACACTTCCACCCCCGAACACTTGATGACCACCGGCGCGCTCCGTGGATCCATCGACACGACCCGCAAACCCGCCGATACCTCCTCCCCCCAACGCCTCCACTGGTTCTCCGGTAAGGAGCAGGTAGACCTTTTCGATATCGCCCGGGATATTTTCCTCAAACATCCGGGCATTCGCAAGGACACCGCCCGAAAGATCCCCGGCAAACGCTACTACGCTCTCCTGCCCTCCGCCGAATATACCCTGCTCACCAGTATCGCTTTCGACCTCACCAGCAGCGTAGCCTTCTATACCGGCGATCAGCCTGATGACAATATCTCTAATATCTATCTGGCCTCCGTCTTTACCATAAAAAAGCAAATTATCTTACCCCTGCAAGCGGATATCTGGACAAAAGGGAATAAATACAACTTCGTCACCGACTGGCGCTTCGAAATTTTCCCGCAGAATACCTACGGATTAGGAACCTTAACAACTGACGGTGACGCCGACTCCATTACGTTTGACTACCTCCGGTTTTATTCTACCTTCTACAAGACGATCAGCAAAGACTTTTACTTCGGTTTGGGTTACGATGTGGATTATTTTTATAACGTCCAGGACCTGTCCCTATCTACGCCGGGCCACCCGAAAGCTTTCCAGACCTATGGGGTTACCCCCAAATCAGTCTCTTCCGGCCCTACCTTCAATCTCCTGTACGATGGCCGCCGCAACGAGATCAATCCCGAACCGGGCTGGTATGCCAACCTCGTATTTCGTTCCAACTTTACTTTCCTGGGAAGCGATTCCAACTGGCAATCGCTGCTGCTCGACGCCCGTCACTATATGCATTTCCC
>DATMLR010000340.1:0-5152 GCA_035570015.1 Puia sp. | reverse complement strand
CCCCGACCAGGAATACCGAGCCTTTCGGCCCACTCAACAATTCATCGTAACTACCCGCGGGAACCGGCAGGGGTATCGTCCGCCTGTCCAGGTTATCCCAATCGATCCGCACCACGCTATCCTTACCTTTCGCGCCGCCCTTCGTAGTATCGGCCTCTTCGTCACTCTTTAGCGGAAAAGGTGGCGGATCATCCTTTCTTAATACCGCCACATACGCCGCAAACGTCGGCCTCGCCATGATCGCACTGGTATTTGCCCAACCTGAACCCAGGGCCGCATCGGTGCTGGCGAGGAAATACAAATGCCGCGCATCCCTGTCCCAGGCCGGCGAACCGGCATCAGCCATCGGATCACTTAGCGCCCGCGCCTGTCCGGTGGCTACCGACCACACGGTGATCCGCCCGAAATTATTCGGCGCCGTTTTTGAATAAGCCAACCACCTGGAATCGGGCGACCACACCAACCGCATCGAACCCCGTTGAACATTGCTTCCCGCGATATCAGCCGTCACGATCTTCCCCGTTGCAACCTCTACCACTTGTATGCGCACTTTATTGTCTTCGAACGCGATCCATTTTCCATCCGGCGACCAGCAAGGTTCCCAACCCAGCTTTGATTCCCCAATCGGGATCTTCCGTGGTTCCGTCCTGCCCTCCTGATCGGTGACGTAAAGCGCATACCCCTCCCCGCCCTTATCTGAGAACCAGGCGATCTGCTTGCCATCCGGCGACCAGATCGGCCGGCGGTCCGCGGCGTCACAGCTGTGCGTCAGGTTCCGCGGACTGCCGTTCTCTACCGGGACCGTGAAGATATCGCCGCGCGCCTCGATCAGCAGGCGTTTCCCCGTGGGTGACAACGACGCATCGGCAATCATTTTTGTGACATTCTCCCAGTGGGGCTCCGCCCAGGGGAAGTCCCCATGCACCGCGATCGTCAGCTGCGTGCTCTTGCCGCTGGCAAGGTCCAGCGAATACAAGTAACCCCCCCGCTCATACACGAGCGCCGACCCATACCCCGTCAGCCACTTGATATCCCCCTCCGTCCCATGCGTGACCTGCCGCAGCCCTTTGCCTTCATTCCAAGCCCAGACATTCATATAAAAATCGCGGTCCGAAAGAAAATAGACATCATCCCCCAACCAAACGGGCCGGATATCCATCGACCGGTCCGGGCTGGGAATCTCCTGCTCCTCCAGCGTTTTCAGATCCATCACCCGCAGCGGAGTATTTTGCCCGCCCCGATAATGCCGCCACTCCACATCCCACCGGCTGACCCGGTCGACCACGATCTTCCTGCCGTCCGGCGAGTAAGAGCCTTCAGACCCCATCGGCGCCGGCAGCATCGTGGAAGGCCCACCGGTAGCCGCTACGCTCCACAATCGCTCATAAAAGGCGGGAGCCGTTTCCCGCCCGCTGCTATACAACACCCGCTTGCCGTCCGGCGTCCAGCCCCGCGCGGTCGCCTCATCAGGATACCACGTCAGCCGCTTGGGGATCCCCCCCTCCGTCGATACCACATATACCTGCGGCGACCCGCTCCGGTCAGACGTGAACGCGATCCATTTGCCGTCCGGGGAAAAATGCGGACTGCTCTCCACCGCCGGCGTACTCGTGATCCGGGTGGCCTCACCCCCCTCCTTAGGCACTACCCAGATATCACCCCCATACTCGAAGGTGATCTGCGTGGCGCTCAGGCAGGGCTGTCGCAAGAGCCGCGTCCCTTGAGCGGAAGTAACAAATGCATAAAGGAGCGAAATTGATCCGATAAAAAGGATTCGGGAAAACAAGAATGGGCGGGGCATAGTTATACTGATTGTAGCTAAATTTAACGATTTTGGATAAACAGCCTCTTCCCCATCTGCTTTTTACCCAAAAACAGCTAGCTTTCTGGTACAATCCCGCGTTTATGTTGAGGAACTATTTCATCGTCGCCATCCGCAACCTCCGGCGCAACAAAGTCGTTTCAATCATCAACATCGCCGGGCTCAGCATCGGCCTTGCCTGCTGTATACTGATCCTTCTGTACGTAGATGATGACTGGAGCTTCGACCGCTTCCATGCCAATCGCAACGACCTGTACCGGGTCACCATGGAGGTCCTTAACCCGGACGGGACGACCCGCGCCTATGAGGGCTGGAGCGGAACCAATTTTGGCCCGTCTTTCAAGCAAGTAATCCCGGAGATCAGGGCGTACACCCGAATCTGTTCGAGGGATTATATTCTGAAAAAGGACGACAAAATCTTCGATCAAAGCGTCCATTTTGCAGACCAGAATTTCTTCTCCGTATTCTCCTTTCCCATCCTAAGGGGCGATCCCCGTTCCGCGCTCGCTAATCTACACGGCGCGGTCATCACCGAGCAAACTGCAAAAAAATACTTTGGCACCGCCGATGTCGTCGGCAACATCCTCGAATTCCAGATCGATAAAAAATTTATTCCGTTTACGATCACCGCGGTAGCCAAAAATTGCCCGCAAAACTCAAGCATCAAGTTCGACGTCCTCCTGCCGATGACCTTTTATGAGGCGATGAGCGGCGGGCCGGACTGGATGCAATTTGACGTCTGCACCTTCCTCCTGCTCAACCCTGGCGCCGATGCCGGTTCTGTGTTGACCAAGATCGCGCGCGTTTACAAGACCGAGTCCGCCCCCGCGCTCAAGGCCGCTCACAGCAACGGTTTCCGACTCTCTTTTAATGTGGGGCTGCAGCCGCTGCAGGCTATGCATCTTGGACGAATTTCCGGCGTTGACCGCCGCTCCGGCATCAGCGACCCGCTCTACGGCTATATTCTTGGCGGGATCGCCGGTTTTATCCTGATTATCGCCTGCATCAATTTTATCAATCTTACGGTTGCCCAGGCCCAGAAGCGGAGTAAGGAGATCGGCGTCCGGAAGGTCATCGGTGGCAGCCGGCGACAATTGGTCTGGCAGTTTCTCGGCGAATCCTTTATCGCCTGCGGGATCTCGTTTGTTTTCGCCATCGCGTTGGCGTCGCTGGCTCTGCCCGTATTCAATGACCTGGCAAATAAACATCTCGGTGTGGCCTGGCTGGTTGACGCGCGGGTGGTGGTGCTGGGAGGAGTGTTTTATAGCCTAACGGCGTTTGCTGCCGGATTTTACCCTGCCCTGGTGTTGTCCGGTTTTAATCCGGTAGACATCCTCTATCGTCGTTTCCGGCTTACGGGCCGAAACTACCTGGGCAAGGCTCTTGCCGTCCTCCAGTTCGCACTGGCCGGCCTTTTTATTATTTCCGCCTTTTTTATGTCCCGGCAGATCAACTATATGACCCACAAAGACCTCGGCTATAACGATGCAGACCTGTTGACAGTGAATGTGGACGCCGACAATGCCCCGCAATTCGCACGGGTCTTCCGAAGTGAACTGCTTGCCAATCCGGCAGTTCGTGCGGTGGCGCTGCACAACGCCATTTGGCGGATGACGACTGCCAAGGCAGGTGAAAACGGGGTCCAATTTTCCTACGAGCGTGTTGACGACAACTATTTCAAGACGCTGGAAATCCCCCTGGTCAAAGGCCGCAACTTCTCGCCGGATTTTCCTGCCGACAGCCTTCAGTCGGTCATCGTCAACGAGACGTTTGTAAGAATGGCGCAATGGAAAGATCCGATCGGCCAAACAGTAGAAATCGAGGCCAACCATCAGCGCATGACCGTCATCGGTGTCATCCGGGACTTTAATTATTCTCCGCTGACTTCGAAAATCGACCCTCAGCTGTTTACCATGGAGCCCTGGAACGATCTCGAATTCAATATCCGGATCGCTTCAGCGGACAGGCCTGCCACGATTGGCTATATCGGGTCAGTGTATAAAAGACTTGCCCCATTTGTTCCCTTTAGCTATACATTCAGAAGAGAGGACAACCTCCATGCTTATGACGCCCAGGAGAAATGGAAACGGATCATCAGCCTGTCCGCCTTTTTCACCGTGTTCGTTTCCTGCATTGGTCTTTTCGGTCTCGCCACGCTGGCGACGGAACGCCGCATTAAAGAGATCGGCGTCCGTAAAGTACTCGGCGCTTCCGTTGCCAATCTGGTCCGCCTGCTCTCGCTCAATTTTCTTATCCTGGTGCTCCTGGCCAACCTCATTGCGATACCCATTGCGTGGTGGGCCATGGACAAATGGCTCCGCGACTTTGCGTATCGCATCACTCTCCAGTGGTGGGTATTCGCGCTGGCCACACTGATCGCCCTTTTGATTGCATTTTCGACTGTAGCTTTTCAGGCGCTAAAGGCAGCAATCGCCAACCCCGTAAACAACCTGCGAACGGAATAGCCGGTAAAGCCCCGGAATTTATTTTTCGGTCGCCCAACCTTTTCTTGTCCTACCCCTGTTCATTTATACAAAGCCCATCAACCTTTGTCAGATGAAATGTATTGCCATTCTCCTTATCCCCATCCTGCTCTTTCAATCCTGCAAAAAGACGACTACCGGCGCAGGCGTCCGTTCCTTTACCGGCCCGAACCCCGCCACTGAAGGCGCACTGCTGATAAAAGAAGTGAGCCGGTATCCTGACGGCGATTCCCTCGTTATCACTTATCAATACGATGCCGCCTCAAGTCTTATCGCCATGCTGAAGACCGGAACAGACGGTTATAACACTTACTATGACCGCGACAGCAAGGAACGTATCACGCGGCGCATCATCGTCCAGGGCAGCATAGCCGACACCCTTTATGTCTTCTACGCCAGCCCGACACTCGGTGTGGTCAGTTACACCATCGATCAGTCCGGAACAGCAAACAGGGACAGCGCCGTCTACGCCTACAACCAGGACCATTATCCTTTAAGCATAGCGTTTTATTCTCTAACAGTCCTCCCGGTAAAGCCGGTTTCCATCGACAGTATCTCGTTCGATGCCAATGGAAATGTAACGGAATTCCGTTTGTTCACGCCCGGCACGGGAGGACAATTTTCACTCAACCTGGGGTATGTGTTTCAATACGACAGTGAGATAAATCCGTTATATTCATATGACGATTGCCGGATCGTCGATGAAGGAGCAGCCGTCATCTCTCCCAATAACCAGGTGAAACAAACCAACCAATATGGCGATCCTCCTTTAATGCCAAGCGACTATGTGACGTTGACTTATCAATATCGACCGGATAAGAAACCATCCTCCGTCACCACGGGAGGT
>DATMLR010000339.1:0-12345 GCA_035570015.1 Puia sp. | reverse complement strand
ATTACTTTGCTTACAGCGGCAACATGGTCGTCTACGCGGCATACGAGACTGATCCGCGCTGGGGCTGGCGGGACTATAGCGTGATCCGGGTGTTGAATCCGTCTACGGGAGAGGATCATAAGCTGACCAGCCGGACGCGCTATTTTTCGCCGGATATTTCTGTTGACGGCAGCCGGATCATCACGGTGCTGGAGGCGACGGATGGGAAGTGTGAGCTGCGGCTATTGGATGCGCGGACGGGTGAGGTGGTCCGGCGGATACCCAATCCGGATAGTTTGTTCTACACCTATCCGAAGTTCATGAGGGGTGTTCCTGCTGTCGTTACTGCCATACGCAATCGTAACGGCGAGATGTCGATGGCGATGGTGGATACCGCGACAGGCGCCGTCCGCTACCTGTTGCCCTTCAGCTATCAGCCGGTCGGATATCCGTCCGTCCATGGCGATACGATCTGGTTCACCGCTTCCCGTAACGGCCGGGACAGGACTTTCGCGCTGGTGGGGGAACAGCTCTTTCACGTCGGGTTGCCGCATGGAGAGCCCCTGACAGGACAATACGAGTTTCACGCGGGCCCGGGGGGAAATTATTCCTGGAATGCGTTCACTGCGGTCGGATTTCACCTGGATACTACCTCGTTCCGTGGCTTGGGGTGGGAGCGGATTGCGTTATCAGACTGGAGACAGCCGCTGCCCGTACAGGGTATCTTGTCGCTCAATCACGGTCCCGCGCATCTCCTGGACAGTATCGCCAGCGGGAACTATCCCGAAAAGAAATATCCCGTCGCCTCGCACCTGATTAATGTCCATAGCTGGCGGCCCTATATCAACGACCCCGACTACACGTTATCGCTGGCGAGCGAGAACGTCCTCAATACGCTGGAATCGGAAATTTTTGCGACCTATGACCGGGATGAAGGGTACAAGCGGGTTGGGGTGGATGGAACCTATGGTGCGTGGTACCCCTGGGTCGACGCCGGCTGGAACTATACGTTTGGGCGCAATGCGTTATATGGAACCCAGAAGGTGTTCTGGAACGAACAGAATGTGAATGCAGGTTTCAGCATTCCCCTGAACTGGGTGCGTCATCTGACTTATACCAACGTGCAGTTTGGATCCGATATCGTCTACAATCAACGGTATTATACAGGTCTTGACAGCATTCGGGTTAATAGCCAGGGATTTGCCTATATCGACCCGTTTGTGAATTTCGTTGTTCAGTCGCAGCAGGCGCAGCAGCAGATCAGCCCGCGCTGGGCGGCGGTGATCGATCTCTCCTATAATCGCGCGGTGACCACTTTCGAGGCCAACCAGTTCCTGGCCTCGGGGTTCCTGTATCTGCCGGGGCTTTGGTACACGCATAGCTTAATGTTAGCAGCCGCCTTCCAGCAACGGGATACGCTGAATAACGCCCGGTTTACCAATTCGTTTCCGTTTTCACGTGGATATACAGCCGAGAATTTTTATCGCATGGGGCGGTGGTCGGCCAACTATCAGCTGCCGCTGTTTTATCCGGACTGCGGGATCGGAAATATCGTATACTTCACGCGGATCAGGACCAACCTATACTATGATGATACCCGGGTGATGGATTTTTTCAATGGGAGACCGTATAACTTTCCGTTCCGGTCTTTGGGGTCGGAAGTGTACTTTGATACACAGTGGTGGAATGAGCTGCCGATCAGCTTCGGCATTCGATACAGCCGGCTGCTCGACCCGGATTTCGAGGGGCGGGGGCCCAACCAATGGGAGTTGATTCTTCCGTTGAATATCCTGTCGCAGGGGTATAGTTCGCGGCCGGGCGCAGCCGCGATTCCTTAGCGAGGAAGAAGAAATATGTTGCATGTATGGCGGGATCAGAGTTCGCAAAATGCGAATTTTTCGACTTGCAGCGCAAGCCGCCGGGAATGGACGGTCGGATTGAAAGAATTGTAAGTAATTGAATTTGAGTAATAAAGCGCGAATGGTGGGGCGTTGCACGCGAGTGGTGGCTATTGGATTTCAAGCTGAAGTTCGCATTTTGCGAACTTTTTGTCGTTGAAAGATAGATTGTTGGTCGTTGCCGAGCTTCTTGTTCACGGAATCCAGGAACCCTCGGAGGTAGGTGAGTTCTTTTTGCAGGGCGCGGGGGATGGATCAGGGGGGAAGGTTTTTCCCAGAGATGTCTGCAATAGCCTATATTTAGGACTATGGCTCTACTGCAAAAAATCTTTGGACGGGACTACGAACATTGGGAAGGGGTTCCCAAAATCAATATTTATCTTTTAAGGCTGCTTTTCATTTTAATGTTCGTTTTTCTCGGGAAGGATTCATGGACACATATCTTCACGCATAAGGGGGTTTGGAGTCCAATGGATGCGATGGCCTGGTGCATTTGGGCCTCTTACTCGGTATTATCCATTTTGGGGATCATACAACCGCTTAAAATGCTACCCATTGTGATGCTGGAAATATTGTATAAGATGATCTGGCTGATCCTGGTTGCTTATCCATTGTGGATGTCAAACCAATTGGCCGGTTCACCTGCTGAAGGGATGACAAATGTGTTTTTGTTGGTTGCTCTGCCTATTTTGGCTATGCCGTGGAGGTATTTTTTTAGGAAATATATTTTAATTCGGGTGCGCGGTGATAGGGTGGGCCATTCTTCGGTTATCTAATCCCTGCCAAACTCTCCTGCACAACCCGGATCTTATCTTCCGCGTCGGCTTTTTTTCTGCGTTCCAGCTCGACTACTTCGGGCTTTGCATTCTGAACAAAGCGGTCATTACTGAGCTTCTTGTTGACGGAATCAAGAAACCCTTTCAGATACACAAGTTCTTTTTGCAGCTCTTCTTTTTGGTTGCCGTTGTCCAGCGGTTGTTCAGTAACGATATAGTATTTGTCCTTGCCGGCGACTATCGTCAGGGCGCCGGGGATGTCTTCGCGGGTCAAGTCGATCGTTTGAGCATTGACCTGGCGGGCGAGGATGGGTTGAAGGCGGCGGCAGGAGGATTCGGCATCAGTCTGGATAAAAAGGCGGATGGGCTCTTTGGGTTTGAGCTGAGCTTTGACACGAGCGTCGCGGAGGGCGGTGATCGCTTCTTTCAACAGGGCACCTTGGTTGAGGACGGTGGATTCCGCTGGCCGCAAGGCGGGGTAGGGAAGGACGCAGAGGTCGTCGGTGTGTTCCTCCAGCAGGTGATAGATCTCCTCCGTAATAAACGGCATAAACGGATGCAGGAGCTGGATTAGTTGCTGAAAGAAATCGAGGGTACTCCTATAGGTGGCGGCATCAACCGGTTCGCCGAAGGGCGGTTTGATCCATTCCAGGTACCAGGAACAGAAATCGTCCCAAATGAGGGAGTACAATGTTTTGAGCGCTTCGCTCAGCTTGAATTCGGCAAATAGCGTTTCGAGTATGGCCCGGGCATCCTGAATCCGATTGTCCATCCAGTCAACGGCGAAGGGTGCCACGTCATCGGATGAGGGGGCCAGCCTGTCCTCCCACATTTTCACCAGCTTCAGCGCATTCCAAAGCTTATTATTAAAATTCCGGCCTTGTTCCAGCGCGCCTTCATCAAACAGCAGGTCGTTCCCTGCGGGGGAGGCGATCAGGATGCCAAAGCGGACGGCGTCGGCGCCGTATTTGTCGATCAGGTCGAGCAGGTCGGGGGAATTGCCGAGGCTTTTGCTCATTTTCCGGCCCTGTTTGTCGCGGACCATGCCCGTGAAATAAACGTCGCGGAAAGGGACACGCTTTTCCATCGGCAGGTTATCCGGGAAATAGTAAAGCCCGGCCATGATCATGCGGGCGACCCAAAAGAAGATGATATCCTGACCGGTGACAAGAACGGAGGTCGGATAGTAGTATTGGATGTCCGGGTTACCCGGGTTGCTGATGCCTTTGAAGACTTCGATCGGCCAGAGCCAGGAAGAAAACCAGGTGTCGAGAACATCTTCATCCTGGCGGAGATCGCCGGGAGTGAAGGGTAGGGCGGATGCGCGCGCGGGGTCTGCCGGGTCCCCGAATTTCGCAAACGCTCCTTCTCGGGTGGCGGCCACGCGGAAACTACCGTCCGGCGCGTACCAGGCGGGGATCTGCTGACCCCACCAGAGCTGGCGGGAGATGCACCAGTCCTTGACGTTCTCCAGCCAATATTTGTAGGTGGCGAAGAATTTGTCCCCGGGATGAATGCGGATATAGCCTTCCGTTACGGCGGTCAGGGCGGGTTCGGCGAGCGCCGCCATTTTGACGAACCACTGGGTAGATATCCGCGGTTCGACGACGGCATTGGTACGCTGCGAGAAGCCCAGGCGGGTAGGGTGGTCTTCTTCCTTTACGAGAAGGCCATTATCGCGAAGAGATTCGATAACCTTTTTGCGCGCCGCAAACCGGTCCATGCCAACAAAAATTTCTGCGGCGGCGCTTAGCGTCCCGTCGGGATTGAGCGTATCGACGATGGGCAGGCTATGTTTCAGTCCGAGGTTATAGTCGTTAAGATCGTGTGCGGGGGTCACTTTAAGCGCACCTGTTCCGAAAGCCGGGTCTACGTACTCATCGAAGATAATCGGAACCTTGCGGTTGACCAGCGGAACAAGCGCAAATGCGCCGGCCAGGTCCCGGTAGCGAGGGTCATTGGGGTTGACGCAAATGGCGGTATCTCCCATAATGGTCTCCGGGCGTTGCGTCGCGATCATGATGTGGCGGCCTGTGGGCTTACTATCGGCGTCGGCGATCGGATAATTTACATAGTAGAGCTTGCCTATTTCATCCCGGTATTCCACTTCCTCGTCGCTCAGCGCTGTCTTTGCCTGAGGGTCCCAGTTGATCATCCGGGCGCCGCGATAAATGAGCCCTTTTTCATAAAGATCGATGAAGATGCGGATGACCGAATCGTAATAATCGCCGTCCATCGTAAAGGATACGCGGTCCCAGTCCACGCTGCAGCCCAGCTTGCGGATCTGGGAATAGATGATGCCGCCATATTTTTCCTTCCATTCATAAGCATAGGCCATGAATTCCGGCCGACTGAGCTGGTTCTTTTCGATCCCACGTTCCTTTAGCATGGCGACGACCCTGGCTTCGGTCGCGATGGAGGCGTGGTCACTGCCCGGGACCCAACAAGCGTTGAATCCGTTCATCCTGGCCTTCCGGACGAGGATATCCTGGACGGTCTCATTCAGGGTATGACCCATGTGGAGGACGCCTGTGACGTTCGGCGGGGGAATGACCACGGTGAAAGCTGGGCGTTCGTCCGGGTGGCTGTTGAAATAACGCCGACTCATCCAGTGTTCATACCATTTATCTTCCGTAGCGGACGGTATATAGTTCTTGCTCAGTTCCATGATCGAATTTCAATTGGAGTGCAAAAATAAAAAAATTCCCCGGGACGGGGAATTGATATCATACAGGATGAATGATTATAAGAAACAGGCGACCAGCTTATGCAAACCAGTACAGCCAGGACAAGAACATAACCAAGCCAATGAATCCGATGGCCAGCAGTGCAGTTTTCGCTGTTTCTCCAATGTGAATGGAGGAAAATAACTTCTTCATAAAATGCAAATTTTTAGGGTGAAACCAATAGTTGATTAAAGATTAAAATCTGGAATACATAGGGGATCGGAAATCAACAATTACAGGTGGTTTCTCAGCGATCTGGGCACGGAGTTGGATGATTAATTCCGGGGTAAAAATAATACAATTTTTCATATTATGAAAAATGTTTCACACAGGGCAGGGTAGTCAAGCTGGATTTCCACGCAATTAGATGATAAACAAGCATTTGTGAGACTTCCATCGGCTTAAAAAACTCCAGCGGTCTCCCGCTGGAGTCTATAAGTTTTCGTCGGCGCAGCTGCTTAAGACATGGTGAACAGGTATGCAAACGACAGGATGGCGCAGAAGTACAAAAATGCCGTAACAATGGTGAGTACGGTGCTTTCTGTAGGGCCGAAAGATGAGTGCATTTTTTCCATGGAGATTGGGATTTAGTGAAAACATTCGTTGCGGGCAATGTTTTTACCCGTGTTTTCGCAGGGAGGGATTGAGGGATAACCGATCTTTGTACCAATGTACGCGATAGTCGATATTGAAACGACCGGCGGTTATGCGGCTAATAACGCTATAACAGAAGTTGCTATTGTGTTACATGATGGGAATCGGGAGGTTAAGCGGTACGAAACCTTGGTTCGGCCCGATCAGCCTATACCCCGTTATATTCAGGCGCTTACGGGCATTTCCGACGACATGGTGTCGGGCGCTCCCCCGTTTGAGGAGATCGCGCCGATCGTGCATGAATGGCTGAAGGACGCAGTATTTGTCGCGCACAATGTCAATTTTGACTATTCCTTTCTGAAGCACCAGCTGCAGGCCTGCGGGCTGGACCTCCAGGCTAAAAAGCTTTGTACGGTGAGATTGAGCCGGAAGCTTTTCCCCGGCATCCCCAGTTACAGTCTGGGTAAAATCTGCCAGCATCTGGGCATTTCCATCTCCAACCGGCATCGGGCGGGCGGCGATGCAGATGCGACGGCAACTTTGTTGGAGCGGATCCTTCAGGCTGGTGGGCTGGAACATATCCGGGCAATGCTGAAGGGCAAGAACAAAGAACAATATTTGCCGGTCAACCTCGCGGCGGAACAAATTGAGCAGCTGCCGCAGGTCCCCGGGGTATATTATTTCCATGACCAAAAGGGGAAGGTGATCTATGTCGGGAAGGCCAAGAATCTCCGGCACCGGGTGACCAGTCATTTTTCCAATAACAAGCCCGGGCGGCAGAAGCAGGAGTTCATGCGCAATATCTGGTCGGTTTCCTTTGAGCCGACGGGCACCGAGCTGATGGCTTTTTTGCTGGAATGTATCGAGATCAAGCGGCTATGGCCGGTGTATAACCGGAGTCTAAAACGTCTCGAGCCTTCCTACGGGCTGTATCTTTATGAGGACCGCAACGGTTACTTGCGGCTCATTCTCGAGAAAAAAAAGCGGCAAATGGTGCCCGTTTATACCTTCTCCCGTCTTGAGGACGGGCGACAGTTGTTGCAGAGGCTGGTGCGGGAGGCGGAGCTTTGTCCCAAACTCTGCTATATCCAGACCGGAGAAGGACCATGTGAGGGGCTGCGGCTGCACACCTGCCGTGGCGCCTGTGAGCAGCAGGAAATACCGGATTCCTATAACCGCCGGGTAGAAGAGGCTATAGCGACCCTGCAGCGGGACCTTCCAAGCTTCGCCCTGGTTGACAATGGCCGCCACGGGGAAGAGAAAAGTTGCATCCTGATCGAGCAGGGCCGGTTTTACGGGATGGGCTACCTGCCGGTTGACGGCTCCATCCCGGATACCGAAACGCTGAAGGACTATCTGACGCGCTATCCCGAGAACGACTATATTCGAAGTCTGGTTTATCAGTACGCTGAAAAATGGCCTGGAAAAAAATCCTATCTTACCGGCTGATATGAAGACCCCTACTTTTGTTCTGATCAGCGTCCTATTTATGTCCGCCTGTCATTCTTCTTCCACCGATCCGCGGATACCCGGGAAAGATACGCTGCTTGTCGATGTGTCCCATCCCGATCTTCCACCGCCCAAACACAACCCCGAATTCCGGGTGCAGGTAAAGAAAGAGGCTGTTGCCGAATACCAGGAAAAGACGGGACGGCTGGAGGGCGAATTTGCGATAAAGCTTTATCAAACTTCCAAAACGATGGCTTTCCGGGTCGACATCGAATATGAAGGCCTGCCGGGCACGGATACGATCAGGTTTCCTGACCTTGGCACGGAGCCGCACCCGGTCTTGCAAAAGGGTGCGGACAAGTATTCCTGCGTCATCGGTTTCCTGGATAATGAGTCAAAGTTCCGGGAACTGAAGCTGGTCCACGCCAAAGGTCAAGAGCTGAAGATCACTACGCTCCGGCATTGGGTCGTGACGGATCACTACCGGTTGGTATCCCAGTAAGCCGGTCGAGCAGCCCCAGGAATTCAGGCCGCGGGATCATGCGAGCGCCGAGGCTTTCAAGATGTTCGGTATAAACCTGGCAGTCAACCAATTCAATTCCCTCCCGTTGCAATTGCTGTACATAGAGAATAAAGGCGTATTTGCTGGCGTTGCTCACGGTGCTGAACATACTCTCACCAAAGAAGACCTTTCCCATCCGGATACCGTAAAGGCCGCCGACGAGGGTCGAATCTTGCCAGACCTCTGCACTATGGGCGTGGCCGGCCAGATGCAGGCCGATGTAAGCTTCGCGTACTTCGTCCGTGATCCAGGTGCTTTCCTGCCCACGCCGGGCGATGGTCTTGCACTGGCTGATCACTTGCCGGAAATCGGTGTCGATGCGGAACTCGAAGGTATTGCGGCGGATGAGTTGGCGCATGCTCTTGCTCTCTTTCAGTTCGGCGGGGAACAGGACGAAACGGGGGTCGGGGCACCACCAAAGGATATGCCGGCCTTCATACCAGGGGAAGATGCCCTGGCGGTAGCCCAGCAGCAGCCGTTCCGCCGACAAATCGCCGCCAACGGCCAGGAGCCCGTCGGGTTCGGCTAGTTCCTGGGGCGGGAAGAGTAACTCATTATTTAGAATGAAGAGCGACATTGGCTATGATCCGGCGGCAATTTCAATCGTAGCGCCGATGCCGCGTTCGGTGATCGCATCGCACTGCGGTTTGAGGTCATCGTAAGAGCCGTGTTTCACCGCATATTTACCCTTCGTGTGGATCAGCATGGCGCATTGTTCAGCCTGTTCCTGAGTTTGGCCGCATATTTCGATCAACGTCTCGATCACCCATTCAAACGTGTTGACCTCATCGTTCCAAACGATCAGGCTGAAAGGATAGTCGTAGGCCTCCTCCGTGAGAACGTCCGTACCTGTTTCTTCATGAGTGGACGTTCCGGGGCGATTCAAAAACCAGGGTTGGGTATGCATACCGTGCAAAAATAAGGCTATTTTTGAGCTTATTATTATGACCCCGGAACGAGAATCACGAATACGGACGGTACTGGATAAGCGGCAGGAGAATTTGGTGGTTGTGTTGGAGAATGTCGCTGATCCGCACAATATTTCCGCCGTGTTGCGCACCTGCGATGCGGTGGGTGTACAGGATGTCTATGTGCTGAATACCCGCATTCCCCGCCACAAGAAATGGGGGGCTAAAAGCAGCAGCAGCGCGGCCGGCTGGCTGACGGTGCGGCAGTATGTGGACGCGAAGGAATGCCTGGATGCCGTAAGGCGGCAGGTCGACCGCATTTATACGACGCACCTGTTGGGCGACGCGGTGTCGTTGTATGACATGAAGCTGACCGGGCGGATCGCGCTGGTCTTCGGGAATGAGCACTCGGGGGTCAGCGATGAGATTCGGGCACTCGCTGACGGGAATTTCCTGATCCCGCAGGTCGGGATCATCCAGTCGCTGAATATTTCGGTCGCTTGTGCGGTCACGTTGTATGAGGCGTTCCGGCAAAAGAACGCCGCGGGGCAGTATGACCTGCGAGGCTTATCATCGGATCGCTATCAGGAACTGCTGTCTGCCTGGAGTGCGGGGCAGCTATAATTTTGATCAGTATGCATAAACTTATCATTCTTTTTTTGTTTGGCTGGTCGGTGGCGCAGGCTCAGGTACCGGTTCAAAAGATCAGGATCACGGACCTGCAGGAATATATCGCGCATAGCGATCATCCGCTGATCGTCAACTTCTGGGCGACATTTTGCGTTCCTTGTAATAAGGAGATCCCTTATTTCCAAAGCACGGCAGCCCGTTATAAAGATCAGGGCGTGGAATTGATCCTGGTAAGCCTGGATCTGCCGGATTACTTTCCCGCGAAAATCTCGGACTTCGCGCGGAAACAGGGTTATACCGCAAAGATCCTTTGGCTGAGCGAGACCGATGCCGACTATTTCTGTCCCAAAGTCGATCCGCACTGGAGTGGCGGAATACCAAGCTCGTTGTTTGTGGACAATAAGACACATTATCGCCGGTTCTTTGACCGGCAGCTCACCGAACCGCAGGTGGACGTTGAGATAAAAAAAATGATCAGCGAATAGAGCAGCCTATCGAGCGGGTCTCTTTTACCGTAACAGGTTTACCATCTATCATCTCATCGATCGCCGCCTGGAGGTGATGGCGCTTAACCGATGAAGGATCACCAGGGCTATCGTCAATAGCACCATGGTACACTAAGATCCCGTTCTTATCGAAAAGAAAGCATTCCGGCGTGCGGCTTGCACCGAAGGCCCCGGCGAGTACCGCATTATCGTCCAGTGCATAGTACCATTGGTAGTCCTGGTCTTTTGCGTAGGACTGCATTTCGGCAAATGAATTGCCCCCGTCACGGGAGCCCTCATTCGAATTGAGGAGGATGACTCCGATCTGGTGCTGGCCGGCATAGACACAGACGGCTTTGGTCCGGCCCTGGTTGCGGACCACATAAGGGCAAGTATTGCAGGAGAACATCACCAGCAGCCCGTTCGCTCCTTTAGCCTGCTGGAGGCTGACAGCTTTACCGGATACATCCTTCACCCGGATATCGGCTTTCGGGATGGACGAGCCTAGCGGGAGGCCGAAGAATGATTTTGTGCCAGGCAACAAAAACAGGGTGGCGATAAGCAACGACTTCATAATCCAAGGTTTTAGGACGTAAAGTTCGGGAAAAAATCAATTCTTCCGCTCCTCTGCCTTTACCTTCAAATGATAAATAATTACATTTATTTCATAACCAATCAAAAGTACAAGTGAATTAAAATAAACCATGAGCATCAGTATCATAACGGTGCCGATGGATCCGTAGACTTTATTATAGTTCCCGAATCGGTTGACCCAGGAAGAGAAGGCGAGGGTGGTCAGGATGGTGAGCAAGGTGGCGATGAAGGTGCCCGGGGAAAAGAGTTTCCATCGTTTCTTGACCGCAGGACCGTATTTGTAGATGCAGGCGATAGCCACATAAAACAGCGGAATGATGATTACCCAGCGGAAGGTTCGGAAGAGCATATGGGCGTGACGGCCAGTGATATGGAGCTCGCGCAGCCAGGTCCGCAGCAGTTCCGCCTGGGTCCCGAGGATGATGATGGAGCCGATGACCATGAAGAGTACCAGGGTGGTCAGTTTGACCGCCATCCAGCGGGCGGCCAGCGCGTTCCTGCGGGCGTTGTAAACAAGGGATTTGTTGAACGAACGCATAATGCCCATCATGGCATTGGAAGAGTAGAAAAGGACAAGGACGAAGCCGAACGACAACAGTCCGACACGGGGTTTGGCCAGAAAATCTTCGAGGAACTGACTTACCAGAAGGTAAGTGTTTTGGTTGGGAGTAATATCCCTGGTGATCTGGAGCAATTGCTGGAGGATCTTCTTATGGACTGGCAAATAGGGGATCAGCGTGCAAATGAAGATGGTGGCGGCGGGAATGGCGATCAGGAAGCTGAAAGCGATGGCGCGGGCGCGGTCAATCAGCCCTACTTTCCTGACCTGGTCAACAAACAAAGTGATGATTTCGTGAAGGGAGATGTTATCCAGTCCGGGAATGGAGATTTTCCTGCTCCTCTTCTCCAGGAAGCGAAAGGGCGGGCTGTCATAGATTTTCCGTTCGAGCTTTATCATGGCTGTTACTTCTTTAGGCTGTCGCGGATGGCCTTCTGGCGATCCTCCCAATCCTGATAAGCTTTTGCGTTTTGCAGATGCTCTTTGTAGGTCGCTGCAAAATTGGAATAGCCGCTATTGTCGGGTCTGGCGACAAAGAACAGATAATCGGTCGCGGGTGCATTCAGCACGGCATCCAGGGTTTGGGCGGACGGCGTACAGATAGGTCCGGGGGGCAAGCCCTCGTGGATATAGGTGTTGTACGGGGACTCGATCTTCAAATCCTTGTCGTAGATACGTTTCAGCTCGAAGTCGCGCATGGCGTATTTGATTGTCGGGTCGGCGCCCAGTTTGACGCCTTTGGCCATCCGGTTGAGGTAGACACTGGCGATCTTCCCCTTATCCGATTGGGCATTGGTCTCCTCTTCGACGATGGAGGCGAGGATGGTGGCGGTCACGGGGGTGAGGCCTTTGGCGGCAGCTTTCCGGACGCGCTCAGGCGTCCACCAGGTTTTGTAGCCGGAATACATCTTTCTGAAGATAACGGAAGCTGTGGTATTCCAGAAATAGCTGTAGGTATTGGGCATGACGATGGTGAGGAGTGTATTGCTGTCTACGCCATAGGGACGCAGCGAGTCATTATTGTGGATGAAGGCGGCGATCCCGTCGGAGTCGCATTCGAACTTCCGGCCTACCGCTCCGGCCAGCCCTTCCAGGGTCCGAAATTTAAGGATGACGAGATGAACCGGCGTCTGGCGGTCGTTGTGAAGCATGCGCAGGATGCTGAGGATGCTCATATCCCTTTTG
>DATMLR010000338.1:0-14490 GCA_035570015.1 Puia sp. | reverse complement strand
ACACCCCATGCCGTGTTGCGCGGGTACGACCCGTTTGCCAAATGGCCAAAGCACCAGCCCCGCGATCTTGAAACATTGCAACCCGAATGGGATCCCGATCACCGTCAGACAAAGCACAAACCCGCCGATAACATAGCCCATCGCGGCAAAGAATCCGCCACAGACCAACCATATAAGGTTTCCTATAAAATTCATTGGTTGAAACTACCGATTTTTCAAAATAATTCGCTGTCAGCCATATCATTTAATTTCCTACTACGTTACCTTTAAGTGGTTAAAAGCAACCCATACTAAAATCCTGTATCAATGGCCACTGATTTGTGCACCCCTATATTGCTGCATCGTTTTGTGGATGAATTAATTGCGGGCCTTGTTCCCCGCGCCGTGAGCCGAAAAACAATCATCATCAACCAAATCGACCGGGATCTCGAGCTGGGCGCCGACGAAAATCTCCTTGCCTTTGTTCTCTGGAACCTCCTGGACCGCGCCGTGAACAGCACCCAGAACGAATGTATCCACATTGAATCGGCTCGGAATGAGGGCAATACCGTGATCCGCGTCCGAAATGCCGGGGTCTATTTCTATCGAACCCTTTCCAACAATTTCCGTCAGGTCCAGCATGCCGCCGAAAAGCTCGGGGGCACGATCAGCGTCGATTATATCGAAGAAACTTGTTGTACCACGGTGGCGTTGACGCTCCGGGCTGCATAAGGGTTTGCACCGGCCCGATGTCCGGCTGCGTCGGGGCTCCGTCGCCCAACGAAAAAAGGACCCATATGGGTCCTTTAAGCAGCGAATGATTTAAAATTATTTTAATACCTGCTGTTGGAGTAGTTGTTGTTCCGACGCTGGAAACTGCCGCTGCCTCCTCTGGCGCCGCCGGCGCGGTCTTCCCTGGGCTTGGCAACGGATACGCCAATGGTCCTTCCATCAACGGTCGCTCCGTCCAATTCCTCGATAGCTTTTTTCGCAGCCTCGTCATCGGACATTTCAACGAATGCAAACCCGCGGGATTTGCCCGTGAACTTGTCCATAATGACCTTGGCGGAGCTGACTTCGCCGTATTCTGCAAAATAATCGCGTAAGTCGTCGTCCGTGACGTTAAAACTCAAATTGGAAATGTAAATGTTCATGCTAAAAAATAACTGTTTAAAATTTTGACGCGGTAAACTGAATATGCGTTTGACGCCGCAAAATTAAGTCATTTCGCCCAAACCGCCAGCAGCCGGCCGCTCTTTTTTATAAGTACCGCCATAGACGGCGAATGCGGCCAGGGTGAGAAGGGCGCCCGTCAGACAAACACCGGCCCACGCACCCTTCTCCCACGCGAACAGCCCGATCGCCGATCCAAGCGAAGTACCGGTAAAACTAACGGTCATATATACTGTATTTAGCCGGTTCCGCGCGGCCGGGATCAATGCATATACCCTACTTTGATTGGACACATGGATACATTGCATCGCCAGATCCAGCAATACGATCCCGGCGATCATCCCTGAGACGGTATCCGCCCAGACATACAACAACAGGAAGGACGTCAGCAGAAGGCCCAGTCCGTACCCGATCGTGATCCGCGGATTGCGCTTGTCTGCAGAACCGCCCACCAGCGGCGCCGCCAACGCGCCCGCGGCGGCAGCCAGGCCGAATAATCCGATCCTATCACTCCGGTAGTGGAAAGGAGCTTCGGACAGATGAAGCACCATCGTGGTCCAGAACATTCCGAAGGTCGCAAAGCCAAGCGCGTTGATCGCCGCCGCTTCCCGCAGGACCGGCTGCTCTTTGACCAGCACCAGGAGGGATCGCATCAGCGATCCGTACGACCCCTTAAACCCGGGCTTGCTCACCGGAAAATACAACCGGATAACGAGCAGCAGCGAGAAGGTGATACCTGCCGCAACCCAAAACATTCCGCGCCAGCCCAGCCGCGCGCCGACAAAGCCGCTCAGCGTTCTGGACAGCAGGATGCCGATCAGCAGCCCGCTCATGATCGAACCGATCACCTTGCCCGTTCTCGAAGGCGACGCCAGATGCGCTGCCATCGGCAGGATCAGCTGGGGGATAACCGAAGTCGCGCCGATCAGCACACTTGCAACCCCGAGCACCGCCAGACTGGGGGCGCTTGCCGCCAGGACCAGGGCCCCTACCGCGGCGGCCGCCATCCAGATGATCTGGCCCCGCCGTTCTACTTTATCCCCCAGCGGCACGAAGAAAAGCAGGCCCAGCGCATATCCCAGCTGCGTCAGAAAGGCGATCCGCCCCGCTTTGCTCGCGGGGATGGCAAAGCTTTTGCCGATCAGCACGAGCAGCGGCTGACAATAATAAATATTGGCAACGATCAATCCGGTGCAAATGGCCATGATGATGATATGCCCCCTGCTCAATCCGTCCCTTTCCGACTGCTTTTTCATGGGGCAAAGGTAGGATGCGAGTTTAAGGTAATTTTGAAGTGGTCGGCGGCGTCGCCGGGCTATTGTCAAAATATTGTCAAATATTGAGCTTTTTGTACCGTTCAATTCCCTAACTTGAGAAACCAAATTTTCCCTTATGTGGCATCCCAAGAAATTCGCAGTTATTGCGGTACTATCTGTCCTGACGGCAATCGGTATCACCGCCATGCGCCCCGCCGATGACAAGCCGCCCAAACGAAATCTCAAAGTGCTTCCTAAAGACATCAGCAATGATGACCTGGACAAGACGATGGATGCGTTTAAGGCCGCCCTGGGTGTCAAATGCAATTTCTGCCACGCGCCTAACGCCGACACCAGCAATCATCACCTGGATTTCGCCAGCGACGCCAAGCCGGAAAAGAATGTTGCCCGTCGTATGTACAAGATGGCCGCCAGGATCAACAAGAAATTTTTCGGAATGAACAAGGATGCTAACGGTGTGCTGGTACCGACGGTCACCTGCATGACCTGCCACCACGGCAGCCCCCATCCGAATGAGGTCAAATGACGACCGCTTCACTATAAGCCAAATGACGACCGCTTCACTATAATATAATAAGGGCCATTTATAAATTACCTAAATTTGGCCCATGGCAAACACTACCTATAAATTTGGAATGATAGGCCTCGGTGTAATGGGGCGCAACCTGCTGTTGAACATGGCCGATCATGGCTTTGCGGTAACCGGTTTTGATCTGGACGCAACAAAGACAGCTGCACTCGAATCATCAGCCACGCCGGGGACAACTGTGAAAGGTTTCAATACCCTGGCGGGAATGGTCGGGGCGCTCGAGAAGCCCCGCCGGATGATGATGCTGGTGCCCGCCGGCAAACCCGTCGATGATGTGATAAATAGTCTTCTCCCGCTGCTCGACAAAGGCGATATCGTCATCGATGGCGGCAACTCCCACTATACCGACACCTTACGCCGTGTAAAGTTCATGGAAGAAAAAGGCTTCCATTTTATGGGCGTCGGCATCTCCGGCGGCGAGCAGGGCGCGCGCACCGGTCCGAGCATTATGCCCGGAGGCGACCCCGAGGCCTACACCTATGTAAGGCCGGTGCTGGAAGCCGTGGCTGCTAAAGTTGACGGGGAGCCCTGCGTGGCCCATCTCGGAAAAGGTGCGGCCGGCCACTACGTAAAAATGGTCCATAACGGTATCGAATACGCGATCATGCAGCTCATCAGCGAGACTTATGACCTGCTGCACCGCGGCCTCGGGCTGGATAATGACGATCTCTCCCGGATCTACAAGAACTGGAATGAAGGCGAGCTACAGTCATTCCTCGTAGAGATTACCCGCGACATCTTCCTCAAAAAGGACGACAAGACCGGCAACCGCCTTGTCGACATGATCCTCGATAAAGCCGGGGCAAAAGGCACGGGCAAATGGACCTCACAGGACGCCATGGACCTCGGCGTTCCCATTCCCGTCATCGACATGGCCGTTTGTTTGCGCGAACTGTCCGCCTACAAGGAGGAGAGGACCCAGGCGGCCGCCCTTTACAAAATGTCCCCCGCCGATATTCCGGTGCCGGAAGAAGTCTTTATTCAACAGGTCCGGGACGCCCTGTATTTTGCAATGATCATCAGCTATGCCCAAGGGCTCGCTCAGCTCCATATCGCCTCCAGGGAACTGAACATGGACATCCCGATGCAGGATGTTGTCAAGGTATGGCGCGGCGGCTGTATTATCCGGTCTTCCCTGCTCCCGATTTTCTTCAAAGCCTATCAGAAGAACAATCAGCTCCCCAATTTGCTGCTGGAACCGGAGATCGTGCAATTGCTCCAAAGCAATCGTCAAAACCTGCGGAACGTTATCATCCACGCCGTGCACCTGGGTTATCCCGTTGCGGGTCTGATGTCCGCCCTGAGCTATTTCGACGCTTACCGCAGCGAACGCATGCCTACCAACCTTATCCAGGCACAGCGCGACTATTTCGGCGCCCACACCTATCAGCGTATAGACGAGCCAGGCAGTTTTCATACAGAATGGAATAAATAAGAATCGATTATGGCAAACCATAAAAAACCACCTGCCTCCCTCATTTTTATTTTTGGGGGCAGCGGTGACCTGAACTACAGGAAACTTTCCCCCGCGCTATATAATTTATTTATTGACGACTGGATGCCCGAGAAATTCGGCATCGTCGGGATCGGACGCAGCCCTTATAACGACGAAGACTATCGCATCCGCCTCCTCAACGGGATCAAACAATTCAGCCGCAGGAAGAGTGAGGCCGACGGCCATTGGGCAGAATTCTCCAAACACGTCAGCTACCTCCAGATGGACGCGGAGAAGGACGGCGATTATGGAAAGATTGCGGACCTTGTCAAGGCCAAAGAGGCCGAGATCGGCGAACACCCAAACGTGATCTTCTATCTCTCCGTCGCACCCCAGTTGATGCCGGATATCGCAAAGAGACTCGGCGCACTGAATATCTCCTCCGAATCGGCCACCACCCGACTCGTCTTTGAAAAGCCTTTCGGCCATGACCTCCAGAGCGCTCATGACCTGAATCAGCTGTTGATGGGCATGTTCAAGGAAGAACAGATCTATCGCATCGATCACTACCTGGGTAAGGAGTCGGTACAGAATATCCTTTCGCTCCGTTTTGCCAACGCCTTGTTCGAGCCGATCTGGAACCGCAATTATATCGAGCACGTCCAGATCACCGCTGCAGAGACCGTTGGCGTGGAGGGCCGCGGCGGCTATTACGAGCAATCCGGAGCACTTCGTGACATGGTTCAGAACCACATTCTCCAGCTGATGTGCATGATCGCCATGGAAGCGCCCGTCAACTTCGACGCCAACGAGATCCGCAACAAGAAGGTCGATGTGCTCAACGCGATCCGCAAGATCAGCAAGGAGGACGTCAACGCATTCGCGGTTCGCGGCCAGTATGGCGAAGGCTGGATGAAGGGCGAAAAAGTACCGGGCTACAAACAGGAAAAAAGCGTCAACCCCGCTTCGGCTGTGGAGACGTTTGCGGCAGTCAAATTCTATATCGATAACTGGCGCTGGCAGGACGTTCCCTTCTACGTCCGCACCGGGAAACGGCTGAACCAGAAGGCATCCAACATCACCGTCCAATTTAAAAAGGCCCCCAGCTATGCCTTCCCGCCGGAAGCGGCGGAGACCTGGAAAGCCAACCGCCTCACGATCAGCATCCAGCCCGAGATGGAGGTCCGGCTTAGGTTCCAGGCCAAAAGGGCCGGTCAGTCCATGACCCTTGCCCCGGTCGAAATGATCTATAATCCAAAGGATAACGAGCACGAGCCGGAGGCTTATGAGACGCTGCTGCTGGATGTCATGGAGGGAAATCCGACCTTGTTCATGCGCGCCGACCAGGTCGAAGCCGCCTGGAAGATCGTCATGCCGATCCTGGAGGCCTGGGAAAGCAGGGCGCCCGGCAACTTCCCGAATTATTCCCCCGATTCGTGGGGGCCGGAAGATGCGGATGCGCTCATCGCAAAGGATGGGCTTAACTGGATAACGATTCAACCTGCACCGTAGGTGGGCGCGCCCGATCAGGATCGATCATTAAAACAAGCGAAGATGGAATTACACATCTACGAGAACCCCGACGAACTCAGCCACGCCGTCGCCAAATGGATCGCCGGCATCATCGCCGCGACGCTCAGACATCAGGACCGGTTCACGATCGCGCTCTCGGGCGGCAGCACGCCCAAAGCGCTGCACGAGATCCTTGCCGCCTCTCCTTATAAAGAACAGATCGACTGGCCAAAGCTGCACATCTTCTGGGGCGACGAACGCGGCGTTCCTTTCACGGACGACCGCAACAACGCCAAAATGGCCTACGATACCCTCCTCCGTTTCGTCCCGGTGCCCCCTTACCATATCCACGTCATGCGGACGGATATTACTCCCACCGAGTCGGCCGCCGAATACGAGAAGGTGCTGCACCTCTATTTCGATAACACGCCTTTCAGCTTCGACCTCGTGCTGCTCGGCATGGGTGACGACGGTCATACGCTTTCCCTTTTCCCCGGCACTGCAGCCGTGCATGAAGAGAAGGCCTGGACCATCGCCTACTATCTCAAAGCGCAGGATATGTATCGGATCACGCTGACAAAAACAATCGTCAACCGGGCGGCGAGGATCGCTTTTCTTACCGCCGGGACGAGCAAGGCGCATGCGTTGAAAGAGGTCCAGGAGGGTGCTTATAACCCCGATCTCTATCCTTCCCAGGAGATCAAACCCGTCAAAGGGGAATTGCATTGGTTTGTAGATAAAGCCGCGGCGTCGGAACTAAAATAGCCGATTTACGATTTCGCCGGTCAGCTTCCTGTCCCCCTGGGTCCAAATTCCATTGGGCGGGGGAAATTCGTTGATGTTATAGCCGCCATGCGCTTCGAAGTCGAATAAGGCGTGGCACTGCCCGTCGATCACCAGCGCACATTTAAGCCAGTCACGCGACCATACGATCTGTAACTTCGCCGGTTCGCCCGCTCCTTCATGGATATGGAGTGCATCGAGCACCTGCAACCCTGTTCCTTCGCGGTCCCGCTCTACTGCATAGAAATAGGCGGAATCGCCGTCATCTTCAAAAACGACCCCAAATGAATTCTCCGGAGAAACGCTTTCGATAAAAAGGTCTTCACCCGGCACCCATTCGCGGTCCTGCATCAGATATCCTTTCATTGACCCGACTTTATTTGATTCAACCAATCCTGTATTCCCAAAAAGATCTCGTGTGCCACTGCCTTCCGGAATGCCGGTTTCAGGATCCGCTTTTCATCCTCCGGATTACTCAGGAAGGCCACCTCCACCAGCGCATTTGGATAGTCCGTAGGTCCGTTGAGTGAAAAATTGAAATTGCCGACATTCCCAAACTCTTTCAACCCCAGCGTCAGCATGCGGTTTAGGATCGCCACGCTCAGCGGCCGGAACCCGATATACCGGTAATATGTGCTCGTGCCATGCACCGTATCGGAATTGGCAGAATTCAGATGAACGCTGACCAGCAGCTGCGGGTCGAACGCTTTCAGCATCGCTATCCTCTCGGGCATGGTCAGCGAAGTATCCGTTGTCCGGGTCATAAAGACCTTTTTCACTCCCGCTTCCTTCATCGTCTTTCGCAGCTGTTCGGCGATCAGTAGGGTAAGGTCTTTCTCGAGCAGGTTGCTGTTGATCCCTTTGGCGCCGGAATTGTCGCCGCCGTGCCCTGCATCGATGGCGATCCGGAGCTTTCGGATATCCAGAAGCGGCGGCTGCCGCCGGACGCGCATCACCAGTTTTCTTCCCGCACTGTCGTATGCCAGGCTATATCCCCAATGCTGTGGATGCTTCAATTGGATATAGACCCGCAGTACGTCATCCTCCACCTGCTCGTACCAGGTGTTCCGTACCTCCTTTGCCGACTTCAACTGGATGATCCAGTTGGTATTACTGGTGATCCCAAATACGTCGACAACCACCCGGGAGGGGTCCAGCAGTTGAAAGCTGCGATAAGGATACCGGTCATCCAGGCTGATCGCCACAAAGTCCGAAGCGGTATCGCCATAGACCTTGATATTTCCGCTGAGATGTGGGTTGTGAGGTACGGGCCGGTTGACTTCTTTGCCGGTCAGGACCAGGCTCCCCTTGGCGATATACGCGGAGTGATACGCCGATAGCCGCACCTTATAATCCGTGCTGAAACTATCTACTATTCGCACTACGATATTTGAATCCAGGTAACCGATCTTGGCCCCGCCCAGCCGGTCATCCCCGATGCCGTATTCCATAAACGGCAGCGGCCCGGTTGTCCGACCCAACAAAACACTGTCCTGTGCGGATGCGCTCCCCGTCAACAATAGAATAACGGCCAGGATCCATCTATTCATCAAAGCGGATATTTGTTGTCGGCGATCAGTTTGTCCGCGATCCTCCTTCTGGCCTCCTTGCTATTGAAGGGATCGACCTTTGTAAACCGTTTCAATCCTAATAACATCATGCGCTGCTCATCACCGTCGGCGAACGCATTGATAGCGTCCTTGCCCGATTTGTTGATCCGGTCAGCCGCATCGTACAGATTCGTGCGCACGATATCCAGTTCGTACGCCACAGCAGCTTCGCCGCGCTGGTCCGCCAGTTTCCACGCCCGCAGCAGCGCGCTCTCGGCCACGAACGTGTCGATCGCCATATCCGCGATATGCATCAGCAGTTCCTGCTCGCCTTCGATCCGGGTCATCAGCTTTTGCACCGCGGCGCCTGCCGTCAAAAGAATCGCCTTCTTGAAATTGGCGATCGTTCTGCGCTCCTTTGCAAAAGGGCCGCCGTCGGTGTTACCGAATTCGGGGATACTCATCAGCTCCCTGGATACCGCGAGCGCAGGGGCCATGATATCGAGTCTTCCTTTCATGGCCCGCTTCAATACCATATCAACGGTCAACAGGCGGTTGATCTCATTGGTGCCTTCGTAAATGCGGTTGATCCGGCTGTCCCGGTAAGCTTTTGAAATGATATACTCGTCGCTGTATCCGTTCCCGCCGTGGATCTGTACCCCCTCGTCCACCACGAAGTCCAGCACTTCGCTGCCGGCAACTTTCAGGATCGCGCATTCGATCGCATATTCCTCCGCCGCGCCGAGCACCGCTTCATTGAATGGTTTGCCTTCGCCTGCCAGACTGATCTCCTTATCGTCGATCCATTTCGCGGACCGGTATAACGCGCTTTCGATCGACCACATCCGAATCGCCATCTCCGCCAGCTTGTGCTTGATCGCACCGAAGTTTGCGATCGGCGTCTTGAACTGTTCCCGGGTCTTCGCGTATTGGATGCAGGTGGTGGTAGCCCGTTTAGCGCCGCCTAGCGCCGCTGCGCAGAGCTTGAGGCGGCCGATGTTCAAAATATTGAAAGCAATGATGTGTCCCTTGCCGATCTCTCCGAGCAGGTTCTCCACCGGGACTTTGCAGTCCTGGAAATACAGCTGGACGGTGGATGAGCCTTTAATCCCCATCTTGTGCTCTTCCGGCCCTTGCGTAAAGCCTTCAAACCCCCTTTCGACGATAAATGCCGAGAACTTATCCCCGTCGATCTTGGCGAACACCGTATAGATATCGGCAAATCCGCCGTTTGTGATCCAGCATTTCTGGCCGTTGAGCAGATAGTACTTGCCGTCAGCGGATAGTTTAGCGGACGTCCTGGCGCCGAGCGCATCACTACCGCTATTTGGCTCTGTCAGGCCATAAGACCCTTTCCATTCACCCGTCGCCAACTTGGGGATATACTTCTGCTTTTGTTCGGGTGTCCCGAAGTACAGGATCGGCAATGTCCCGATACCGGTATGAGCGGAAACCCCCACGGAAAAAGAGAAGCCTCCTCCAAGGCCTTCGTTGACCAGGGTGGCGGTTATAAAATCTTTTCCCAGGCCGCCGTATTCCTCCGGTACGGCTGCGCCCAGCAAGCCCTGGTCACCGGCCTTTTGGATCAGCGAAGGCATCAGCCCCGGCTCCAGCTTGTCGATCCGGTCGATCACCGGCAATACCTCCGTATCCAGGAAGGCAGCGCACATATCCTTGACCATTTGCTGTTCTTCATTATAGTCTTCGGGAATAAAGGTCTCGAACGGAGAACTTTCCTTTACCATCCATTCGGCGCCTTTGAGGGCCCGTGCTTTTTCAGTTGATGAGCTCATAGAAAATAGTTTATTTTGAGAGAATCGTTTCAGTTTCGTTACCGAAGATTGTCATAGACGACTTGCAGCACCTCTTTACAAATCTCGATCCGTTCAGGCGGCACGCCGTCCAGGGCTTCATTCAGGGTCGACTCCGCGAGTGCCATCGTCTCTTCCTGTAATTTTTGTGCCTGTTTTGTCAAATAGATCAGGTTGATGCGGCGATCATTCTCCGCGGGGACCCTTTTGACCAGCTGCTGTTTTTCCAGGTTGTCTACCAGCCGGGTAATGCTCGGCTTGTCGCGGAAAGTCGCGATACATAGCTCCTGCTGGCTTTTGCCATCTTCTTTCCACAGATGATACAGCACGCTCCACTGTTCGATCGTGATCTTTAACCCCGCCGCACCAAATTTCTTCTGTAAGTTACGGGCAATAGCTGTACTCGCCTTACCGGTTATAAAGCTGTACAGTTCGCCTTTTTTGAATTGGTTGTTGGGCATACGGTTAGTTAGACAACTAAATAAATCTACGACATTTTTTCCGTATTTTCCAAGAAAATCTTCATAAAAGAGCCATTTGTATCGCCCGGGCATTTTATTTCTTATCAGTCCTCCCAGCTCCATTATTTTGTTTGGGGAACAGGACCTCGGGTCTTGTTTGCCTTTCACGGCTATGGTGAATCAGCCGCCTCCTTTTCCTTTATTGGTGAAGCGCTCGACGCCGATCATACGCTGATCGCCATCGATCTGCCCTTCCATGGCCTGACCGAATGGAGGGAAGGGTTATTGTTTACTGCCGCGCAGTTGTATGAGATCATGGAGAAAATTGTCGCCAGTTCCGCGGCCGCCAGCTCCGCGGCCGCCGCCGCACAACCCTGGGGCCTTATGGGTTACAGCATGGGCGGCAGGATCGTCCTGCAGCTTGGGGAAAACCATCCCGGATCGTTCGACAAGCTGGTCCTGCTCGCTCCGGACGGACTGAAAGTGAACATCTGGTATTGGGTGGCCACCCGTACCGTCCCTGGAAACCTGCTCTTTCGCTGGACGATGCGCCGGCCGGGCTGGCTTTTTCTTCTGTTGCGTATGAGCCATGCGCTGCGCCTCGTCAATCCAAGCATCTACAAATTCGCGGTCCACTATATCGACGATCGAACGGTCCGGAATGATTTGTATATCCGCTGGACGACCATGCGGAAATTCAGACCCGATCCCGCGGGGATCGCCGCGATCATCCGCCGCCGGCAGCTCCCGGTCAGCCTGGTTTACGGAAGATATGACCGCATCATCCGCTGGGAGCAGGGGGAGCAATTTCGCAAAACCGGAATAGAAAAGTGTTGCCGGCTGACGCTGCTCGATACCGGCCACCAGTTGCTGCGGCCCCAATTTCTTCCCCTATATTTACAGATCATCCTGCTCTCACCATGGTGTTGACGGTCCTTTTCACGCTCATCGGTTGCTGCCTCCTTGTCGCATATGGGGTATTGATCGACTATTACCGGAGGGCGTGGACCGCCATTCCCGAATTCGATGCGGGCGGCGGAATGGGTCAAACCCGGATCTCCGTCCTGATCCCTGCCCGAAATGAGGAGGCGAATATTGCCCGATGTATCGAAAGCCTGGAGCAGCAAAACTATCCCAAATCGCGCTATGAGGTGATCGTCATCGATGACCATTCGACAGACCGCACGCGTGAAATTGTTACCGGCATCTACCCCGACGAAATGTCCCTCATCTATGCGCGGCTCGACGATCTCTCCGACGAACAGGCTGCGCATAAGAAACGCGCGATCCAAACCGGGATCGGCATTGCTACCGGCGAGCTTATTGTGACGACTGACGCGGATTGTCGGTTTCATCGCCGGTGGCTGAATACACTGGCGGTTTGTTACGAAACAAAAGGCGCGAAATTCATCGCCGCACCCGTTCGGATGTGTAGTGACGAGCATCCCGGCTTTTTATCCGTTTTTCAAACACTTGACTTCATTACCCTCCAGGGCATTACCGGCGCGTCTGTCTACAAAAAATTCCATACCATGTGCAACGGCGCCAACCTTGCCTACGAAAAAAGCGCATTCGAGGAAGTAGGCGGATTCCGGGATATCGACGCGATCCCCTCCGGCGACGACATGTTGCTCATGCATAAGATCTATATCCGGTACCCCGATCGGGTCTTTTTCCTGAAAAGTCCGGCGGCGATTGTTTCCACGCGGCCCGAGGCGACGCTGCAGCGCTTCATCCACCAGCGCGTCCGCTGGGCGAGTAAGGCCGACCGCTATGACGACAAACGGATCTTTCGCGTCTTGCTGCTCGTCTATGTCGTGAATTTGATGTTTGTTGTGCTGGGGGTTGCCGCCTGGTGGAACAACTGGTGGCTTTGGCTGCTGGTGATCGGTCTCGTCGCCAAAACGGCCGTGGAATTTCCTTTTGTTTATCCGGTGGCCCGTTTCTTCGATCAACAACGGCTATTGCGTTGGTTCCCGTTTCTGCAACCGGTCCACATTCTCTATACCGTCGTTATCGGATTCATGGGTAAATTTGGCAGCTATCGGTGGAAGGACCGAAAAATAACCAAATGACCACCCCCGGCCAACATATCAGGAAGCGGCTGCTGCGAAATTCCGGTGCGCTCTTTGGTCTGACGATCATATCGCTTTCCATCCTCATCGCGGTGTTCGCCTATTTCCTGGCGCCCGATGGTTCGCCGGATGCCAACCGGATCATTGTGGAGATCGGCGGCCGGTCACCGGGGTTCCGGCAACTTTTCCTTCCGCGGAAGAAGGAGCGGCGGCCGCCGGCGGTCGGGTTTGTGCATCAACTCCTTTTTGGGCGGGAAGATGCCTATGACTATATTCCAATCAACAGCTATTTTTTAAAAGGCGACAGTTTGATCGTGGAGAAATACGTGGATGAGGGCGTGGAAGAGCGCAGGGCGTATCCGCGAAGTGTCGCCTTTCTGCAAAGCGCGCCGGGGAGGGATCCATATGGGATGAAGACGATGACATTTTGGTTGGGTACTGATAAATATGGGCGCGACATCCTCAGCCGGCTGTTGATCGGGGTCCGGGTGAGCCTGGCTGTCGGGCTTGTGACGGTACTGCTGTCATTGACCATCGGGGTTCTGCTTGGGGCGCTGGCCGGATATTTCCGCGGTCGGATAGACGAGATCATCCTCTGGCTGATCAATGTGATCTGGAGTATCCCGACCCTGCTGCTGGTCTTCGCCATCATGCTGTTGCTGGGCAAGGGCTTCTGGCAGGTCTTCATCGCAATCGGGCTAACGCTGTGGGTCAATGTTGCGCGGATCGTCCGGGGACAGGTGTTAGCGATCAGGGAGCGCGAATTTGTGGAAGCGGCCAGGGCCCTGGGTTATTCCAATCCCCGCATCCTGTTCCGGCATATGCTGCCAAATGTGATGGGGCCGGTATGGGTGGTAGCGGCGTCCAATTTTGCGTCCGCGATCGTTATCGAAGCCGGGTTGAGCTTTCTGGGGGTGGGGGTTCAGCCGCCGCAGCCCAGCTGGGGTCTGATGATCAAGGAAAACTACAATTTTATTATTACGCACAATCCCATGTTGGCGCTCGCGCCCGGGCTGGCGATCATGGTGCTTGTGCTGGCCTTCAATCTGCTGGGGAATTCACTGCGGGACATCCTCGATGTAAGAGTTTGAAGGAGGTTTGCCTGAACGGGTGGGTTCGGTGGTTCGCCTTTACTCCTTAAAGACCTGTACGTTGCGATTGAAATTCTCCTCCAGGCTGATAAAGGTTTCCGTACGCTCGATCCCTTTTATCTTCTGCAATTCGTCGTGCAGCACAAAACGGAGTTGATTGATGTCCTTGCAAACGATCTCGGCAAACATGCTGTAGTTCCCGGTCGTGTAGCTGAGCCGGACGATCTCCGGCATCTTATGCAGTTCCCGTGCGACGCTGTCGTATAAAGAGCTTTTCTCCAGGTAGATGCCAACAAAAGCGATGACATCGTAACCAAGTTGTTTGAGGTCCACATGCAATTTTGTACCTTTAACAACGGACAGCTCCTGCAGCTTCTTGATCCGTACGTGAATCGTGCCGCCCGATACAAACAGCTTCTTTCCCAATTCGGCGTAAGAAATCTCTGCATTCTCCATCATCTCGTGGATGATCTGCAGATCCAATTTGTCGAGATTCAATTTAACAGCCATCTTGAAAGGGGTTTTTAGTATTTATCTACAATAATAGGTAAATATTTGAATAATATTTAAAATAAAAAAATATTTGTTCAAAAATCACGAAGATTTCCCGCAATTCTTTAGTTTTGTGTCAATCGCGGAATTATAAGAATGTGGAGTGATGAAATTTGGCAGACATGCCCCCTTGTCTCGGGGGTGGGGAATCGGGATAAACATAGTGTAATGCCGAATCCGACCAAAATCGGGTCCGACTGGG
>DATMLR010000337.1:0-7441 GCA_035570015.1 Puia sp. | reverse complement strand
ACCCCGGTCCAACGTGCAATGGAAATTGTTTCATCCCCAGGAAAAACCCGATCATCGCAAACGGCATCGCAAAAATCGTATGCGAGAACCGGATCAAACTCAAATAATTCTTAACTGTACTCATAATAATATTATATAATGCGCTCCCTGACCAGCTCCCATAACACAATCCCCGCCGCTATCGATACATTCAAGGAATGCTTCATCCCCCATTGCGGGATCTCCACACTCCCGTCGCACAACGCCAGCGCCGCCGTATCCACTCCGCTCACCTCATTGCCAAAAACAACCGCCACTGGCTTGGCCGCCGAAGCCCCGGCGAAGGCCGCCCCAAACCCGCTCAATCGTATACTCCCCTCAGTTTGCTCCACGGCAAAAACCGCATACCCTTCTTCCTTCAACGACAGGATCGCCTCGGAGGTAGCCGGGAAATGACGCCACGCCACCGTCTCCGTCGCACCCAGCGCCGTCTTATGGATGTCCCGGTGCGGCGGCAGCGGCGTATAGCCGCAAAGACAGATGCCTTGGACCAGGAAAGCGTCCGCCGTCCTGAAAACGCTACCGACATTATGCATGCTCCGGATGTTGTCCAGCACAACGACCACCGGCATCTTCTCCGCCTGCCGGAATTCATTTACCGACTTACGGCCCAACTCATTCATCGACAATTTGCGCATAGATAAAGGTAAATTTATTTGTCTGTCCCGGCGCAATCTTTTACATTGAACCCAAATTCTTCGCTCATGAGAAAACTCGTCCGACTTTCGCTCGGCCTCGTCGCCTTTCTACTCCTCGCCACTACCCTTCCCGCACAACAAGAGAAGATCGATATGGCCACCATCCAAAAGATCCGGCAGGAAGGCCTGCAGGATTCCCATGTCATGGATATCGCGTTCCACCTGACCGACGCAAGCGGCGACCGGCTCACCGCTTCGCCCGGCTTCCTCAGGGCAGCCAACTGGGCCAGACAACAATTGACCCAATGGGGCCTGACCGACGCTACCCTCGACCCGTGGGGGCCCTTCGGTAAGGGCTGGGAATTGCAGCGTTCCTATCTCGCCCTCAGCAGCCCCTATTATAAGCCGCTGATCGCATTTCCCAAAGCTTGGTGCGGCGGCACCAACGGTCCGCAAACCGCGCCGGTGCTCCTGATCAGCGCCAAAGATTCCGCAGATCTGGACCAATACAAGGGAAAGCTGGCGGGAAAGATCCTCGTCCTCGATGTCAATGACGTTTACCAACAAAGCTTCAAACCCGATGCGACGCGCTATACCGACGAACAGCTCGACTCTATGTCAAAGTTCGTCATGACCCCGCCTGACACGGCCGCCATGCGCCGCCGTAGGGAAGCATTTCTCCGCGGCGGAGGCCAGCGCTTAATCAACACACTGAAGAAAATGGCCGTTGAAGAAGGCGCCATCGCCATCCTTAGCCAGACAGCCCGCGGCCACGACGGGACCCTGTTCGTACAAGGCGGCGGCTCTTACCAGCCCGACGCACCCGCCAACTTCCTCGACATCGTGATCGCCCTTGAAGATTATATGACCATTGTCCGCCTCCTTAAAGCAGGCACCCCTGTCACCCTGGAGACGGACGTTAAAACCAAATTTTACACCGACGACACCCAGGGTTATAACGTTATCGCCGAAATCAAAGGCACCGACCCGAAGCTAAAGGACGAGATCGTCATGCTGGGCGGCCACCTCGACTCCTGGCATAGCGCGACTGGCGCAACCGATAACGGCGCCGGCTGTACAGTCATGATGGAAGCCGTCCGGATCTTGAAAACGCTGGGCATCAAACCCCGCCGTACCATCCGAATCGCGCTGTGGAGCGGCGAAGAAGAAGGACTTCTGGGCTCCCGCGGCTACGTGAAAAAGACGTTTGCCGACCCCGCAACCATGCAACTGCTGCCCGCCCACGATAAACTTTCCGCGTATTTTAATATCGACAACGGGACGGGCAAGGTTCGGGGAATCTACCTCCAGGGGAATGAGGCCTGCCGCTCCATCTTTACGCAATGGCTCGAACCCTTCCATGACCTTGGAGCCACCACGGTAACGATCAGCAATACCGGCGGAACAGACCATCAATCCTTCGACGCGGTAGGCCTGCCGGGTTTCCAGTTCATCCAGGACGAGATCGAATACAGCACCCGCACCCATCATACCAATATGGATACGTACGATCACCTGCGCGAAGACGACCTGAAGCAGATCGCCACCATCGTCGCCGCCTTTGTATATGATGCCGCGCAACGCGACGAAAAGCTGCCGCGCAAACCGCTGCCCGCAGCCCGCGGTACCGGACGCGGCGGTTTCTGAAAAAGAAAGCATTCCTGCAAAGAAAGCACCGGCATTTGTCGGTGCTTTCTTACATTTGTCCCCCATGGCCACGGCAAAAAGCAGTGCAGATACCCCGCTGATGCAGCAACACCGGGCGATCAAACAACGTTACCCCGATGCGATCCTGCTTTTCCGAGTGGGCGATTTCTACGAGACGTTCGGTGAAGACGCCATCGTTGCATCCCGAATCCTGGGCATCACGCTTACCAAAAGGCACAATGGCGCGGCCGCTTCCAGCGAGCTGGCCGGCTTCCCTTACCATGCCCTGGATTCCTACCTCCATAAGCTGGTCAAGGCTGGACATCGTGTCGCCGTTTGCGATCAGCTCGAAGATCCAAAATCAGCCAAAGGGATCGTTAAACGGGGAGTGACCGAAATGGTTACTCCCGGTGTCGCAATCAATGATAAGTTGCTCGACGGCAGTAACAATAATTTTCTCGCCGGTATTTATTTCCCCGAAAGCTGGCCGGACGACCCCGCCGCCACTCTGGGCATTTCCTTCCTCGACATCTCCACCGGCGAATTTTTCCTCGCCGAAGGCAATACTGAATATATTGACAAACTGCTGCAGACGCTGAAGCCCGCAGAAGTCATCTTTCAACGCAGCTTCCAACGCGCCTTCAGGGAGACCTTCGGCGGTAAATTCTATACCTATACCCTGGAAAGCTGGCTGTTCGAAGCAACTTTTGCCACCGAAACTCTGCTAAAACATTTCCAAACTCATTCCCTCAAAGGCTTCGGCATCGCAGAACTTAACGCCGCCATCATCGCAGCCGGCGCCATCCTCCACTACCTGAAGGATACCGAACATCCCAACCTCCAGCATATCTCGTCTATCCAACGCATCGACCGCGATGAATACCTCTGGATGGATAAGTTCACGATCCGCAACCTCGAATTGCTAAGCTCCTCCTACGAAGGCGAACATGGACACTCCCTGCTGAAGGTTCTCGATAACACCGTATCGCCGATGGGGGCGCGGCTGCTGAAAAGATGGCTGCTCATGCCGCTCAAGGATCTCCCCGCGATCGGGCAACGACTCGACAGCGTAGAGCTTCTCATCAAAGATCCCGATGGCCGCAGTTCCCTGACCCACCGCATCCGCGAGTGCGGCGATATCGAAAGGCTGGTTGCCCGGATACCGGTGCGCAAGATCGGCCCCCGCGAACTGATCCAACTGGCCCGCGGCCTGGAAGAGATCACACAGATCCGGTCGGCTGCCGCCGACTTGCCGGAAAGCTGGCTCCGCGAACTCTGCCTTTCCCTCGACCCCTGTCCCGCTGTCGCGGAGAAAATAGCCCATACGATCGCCGATAATCCGCCCGCAACCGCAGCAAAAGGAAATTGTATCCGCGAAGGAGTTAACCCGGAATTGGACCGGCTCCGCGGGATCTCAAGCGGAGGCAAGGGATACGTTGCCTCCCTTCAGCAAAAGGAGGCCGCCCGCTCCGGCATCTCTTCGCTCAAGATCGGGTTCAACAACGTCTTCGGCTACTACCTCGAAGTCACGAACTCACATAAAAGTAAAGTCCCCGTCGATTGGATCCGGAAACAAACCCTCGCCGGGGCTGAACGCTATATTACGCCGGAGCTCAAGGAATATGAAGAGCAGATCACTGGCGCCGATGAGAAAATCATGGGTCTCGAAGGGGAAATCTATGAAGAGCTGCTGCTTTTTCTCCAGGACACCCTCTCTCCGCTCCAGGCGAACGGGCAGAAACTCGCGATCCTCGACTGCCTGCTCTGCTTCGCTCATAATGCCCTCCAGTATAACTATAAAAAACCCCAGCTCCACGAAGGCTGCGAACTGGTGCTGAAAGACAGCCGTCACCCCGTCATCGAACGTCAGTTACCTGCCGGTGAACCCTATATTCCCAATGACCTGCTGCTGGACCCGGCCACCCAGCAGATCATTATCCTGACCGGCCCGAACATGAGCGGTAAAAGCGCCCTCCTTCGGCAAACCGCTCTGATCACCCTTATGGCACACATGGGCAGCTTTGTACCCTGCGACATGGCCAGAATCCCGCTCACTGACAAGATCTTTACCCGCGTCGGCGCATCCGACAACCTGAGCGGCGGTGAATCTACTTTTATGGTGGAAATGAATGAAACGGCCAGCATCCTCAACAACCTCACCGCAGGCAGCCTGATCCTGCTCGATGAGATCGGAAGAGGTACCTCCACATACGACGGCATTTCCATCGCCTGGAGCATCGCCGAATTCCTCCACCGGTCGCCCCACAAGCCTAAGACCTTCTTTGCCACGCATTACCACGAACTCAACGAGCTGGAGAACAAGCTGGCAGGCATCCACAACTATCACATCACCAATAAGGAAGTCGGTAATAAAGTAATTTTCCTCCGCAAACTGGCGCCAGGCGGCAGCACCCATAGCTTCGGCATTCACGTTGCCAGAATGGCCGGAATGCCGGCTTCCCTGCTCCGGAGAGCGGAAGAGATCCTTCACCAGCTGGAAGAGAAACATGTGGGGTCACCCGTCGACGCGTCATTGAAGAGCATCCCGCCGCCGAAAATGCAGCTTTCTATTTTCGACGCACACACCGAAACCTTTCAACGGATCAGAAAAATGCTGGAGACCACAGATATTAATCGCCTGACGCCGGTTGAAGCCCTCCTGAAATTGCAGGAGGTCCAGAACGAATTGAAATGACCTGTTCGCTTCGTCAATCCCCGAAGGCATTTTATCCGATATAACTTCCTGTACGTCCACGAAAGCGCGTGGAACCTTTTCGTTTGTTAATTTACGTTAGCACCGCTGCCTCCAATGATCAAATACGCTTACGAGCTGCAAGATTTCCGCCGCTGGGCCGGCGGGCTCCGCAAACTACTTGAAATACCGGTCCTGCGCACAGGCCGCCTTTACCCCGGCATCACGTGGCTCGTCATTGACCTGTCCCTCCGCGATGACCTGACCCTCATCAGCCAGCCCTCTCCCTCACCGGCTCTCCTGCTGCAATTCGATCTGGAAACCAACCACCCCACTCTCCGCCTTTCCTCCACTGCCATCAGCCGGGAAACAACCCATCTCCGCAATACGCGGATAAAGAAGATTGCCATCCTCTTTGAACCGGTTTTTCTTCGCCACCACCTTCAGAAAGAAGTCCGGAACGACCTCCTACGGCAAGCAAGCCGTACCTCGCACCCGTTCACAGAGCCCATTTCCTTCGAATACCGGTCACTCCTCGAAGAGATCTTCCGCGCCGACCATGCCTCCCCGCTTCATCACTTGCTGCTGCATAACCGATTCCTCCTGCTCGTCGAGAAATTCCTCTACTCTTTTATAAACAAAACTCCCCAACCCCAGCCCGGCAGCATCAATTGGGCAAAAGCAAAGGAGAAGGATGTGGAATCCCTGAAAGAGGTCATGAAATTGCTTAGCGACACGCAATTACAAAAATTTCCCTCCATTGAGACCCTCTCCAGGACGGCGATGATGAGCTCCACCAAGCTGAAGACCCGATTCAAACAGGTATACGGGATGAAACTGTATGAGTTCTACAACCATCACCGCCTGCTCCAAGCCAAGGAAATGCTGCGGACAGGCAATTACTCCGTTAAACAGGTGGGAGTCAATATAGGATTTTCCAACCTGAGCAATTTCGCCAAGGCATTTAGAAAGGAATTTGGGACTTTACCCCGTGAAATCCTTAGGAGTAAGTAGCTAATTTCGAAAAAAAGTATTGTTAAATAGCCTTTACGGTTACTAAAAGGATCGCAGCAGATAACCTTTTGACCGCATTTTGGCCTAAATTTGCGCTTTTGCACTATCCCTACTTCCCTACCGACCTACCCCGACTGTTGCCGATGAGAATTGAGTTTCTGCTGCCTTTGAATTTAATTAAAAACAGTTGACTATGGTAAAGTATTCTTTCCATCTGGAAGATTTTGAAAAATGGCTCGCCGGTTTCGCCACAAAGCTGGACGCCACCCTCAACGATCGTACCCTTACTGTCCCCGCAAGGCTTGGCGAAGGGACCATTATGGCTCGCAATGTAAACGCGCATTTCTCTTATGCGATCATGAATTTCAAGCTGTCCGGCGATCTGGAATGGCACCGTGAGTCCGGCTCAGCAGGCTTTATGATCTCTTTCAACCAGGTAGAGGCTTACAAGGATTCCGCGATCGGTCTTCCTTCTCATCCCCTTACGGATAAAAAGCCCTGGTTCCGAAACGATATCTTCCTGACCGAAGCCGGCAATCCCGCCAGTCTGCGCCTTTCCGCAGGGACCACCGTCAAAAGGTTGCTGATCTGTTGTTCCCATGAATTGGCAATGCAGTACCTCCCGGTCGACCTCTATGAAAAACTGTCCGCTTTTGCCAAAGCGAACGGCGGAAGCGACAACCCGTTGTTCATAAACCTGACACATCGTACCATGCTCAAGGAGCTGTTTGAAATAAAGGACAACGATCCGGTAAACCAGATCAAACGTCTCAGCGGCGTCATCCACCTGATCGAAAGATCGCTCCATTCCTTCTTGCGTCAGGAACAGGCAACACTGCCCCGCTCCGTAAAGAAGACCGACCTGGAAAGCATGCAGCATATCGAACAGATCCTCAGCAGCCGCCTGGAAGGTTTCCCATCGCTGGAATCACTGGCCCATGAGGTGTTCATGAGCACCAGCAAATTAAAGAACCTCTTCAAACAGGTTTACGGACATACACTGTACGACTATTACAACAAGAGCCGCCTGCAGCGCGCCAGAGAGCTTCTGATCAATGGCCAGGTGAGCATCAAACAAGCTGGCAGTGAAATTGGCTTCTCCAACCTTAGCCATTTCGCCAAAGCGTTCAGAAAGGAATTCGGCATCTTGCCCCGCGATCTTGTCAAAGGGCGCTAACGCGATTGCGGCACCTCCATCAGGTCGTGCAACCGCCCATATAACTGCGCAAAAATCCGGAAATTCTCCTGGTAAATGGCATGCCGTGCCACACTGGGTTTGTATGTCCGTACTACATGGATCAGGTCTTTTGCTGCGTCCAGGTCGTCGATCAGCCCCAGGGCGAGAAACCCCATGATCGCCGCCCCGATCGCCGAGGCGTCCGCTGCCCCGCTAAGCTCGATTTCTTTATCA
>DATMLR010000336.1:0-22089 GCA_035570015.1 Puia sp. | reverse complement strand
CTGGTCATGGTCCCACGCGTGTCAAACGATATCCACCGGCATTTCGAAGCCGTTCGCAATGAATTAAAGACTAACGGCGCGATCACTGAAATGGCCGAGTCCAGCGCGCCGGTAACGGACATCACCGGCACGAATTCAGGTTTCGACTGGCCGGGCAAAGACCCCAACGTAGCGCTTGACTTCCCGAATACCGGGGTGTCGGAGGATTATGGGAAGACGGTCGGCTGGAAGTTGGTAGCGGGCCGGGATTTTTCGCGGGACTTTCCGACAGACACCAACTCCTTTATCGTCAACGAAGCTGCAGCAAAGTTTATGGGCCTGAAACACCCCGTCGGGACCGTAGTGAAATGGGATGGCTGGCCATTCACGATCATCGGGGTGGTCAGCGACATGCTGATGGAATCGCCCTATTCGCCTGTCCGGCCCTCCATCTATTGTACAGTCAAAGACCATAGCGATTACGTTCTCCTGCGCGTACCCACCGGCAAGGAAATGCAGACGGCTTTGGACGAATGCAAGAAAGTCTTCACCCGCTATAGCCCCGCCGAGCCCTTCAATTATGCGTTTGCCGATCAGGCCTACGCGGGAAAATTCGGCGAAGAGCAGCGGATCGGAAGGCTGGCCAGTGTCTTCGCCACATTAGCCATTCTGATCAGTTGTCTGGGCCTGTTTGGCATGGCCTCCTTTATGGCGGAGCAGCGCACTCGGGAGATCGGAGTCCGCAAGGTGCTTGGGGCCAGTGTCCTCAATCTCTGGGGCTTGTTGTCCAAACAATTCGTGACCCTGGTGTTCCTGTCGCTGCTGATGGCCTTGCCCTTGAGCGGTTGGTATATGCACAGTTGGCTGCAAGGTTATCCATACCGTAGCGGTCTGCCCTGGTGGATCTTCGCTTTGGCGGCAGCCGGGGCCTTGCTGATCACGCTATTGACCGTAAGCTATCAGGCGATCAGGGCAGCTTTAGCCAATCCGGTGGAGGCGTTGCGTAGTGAGTGAAAAATTGGTAAATTCAGGCATGAAACCATATTACCTCGCCATTTTGGTCCTTCTAAATGCGTACCGCGCCAGCAGCCAGAAACACTATGACGTTTGCTACAGTGAAGGGCTTACTATCCTACTGCTCTCCACGACCGATAAAAAGGAAGATACCCTGGATGTCATCGCGGACAATGCCATGCTATCACCTGATGGTACCCGGGTCGCCTATACCAAAATGGAGGAAAATCACCTTCGACAGGTTGAGATTATGGACCTCAAGACCGGAGCCACGACGTTGGTGGATGCGGCTTGCCACCAGTGTTATGGTCCCGTCTGGTCTCCCGATGGAAAACAGCTCGTCTACAATGGTTTCTCAGGTTCCAACTGGAATATCCTGTTATGGCCTGCCGGGGGCGGCGCCGCCCCTGTCAATATCACCAAACGGTTAAATGGAACAGGCACGGGAAGAATGTATGGGCAGGGCGATCCCTTTTCTCCTACCTGGAGCGCCGACGGAAAGAAGATCCTTATCCAGGATATGAGAAATATTCTAGTACTCGATTTGGCGGGGAGGGTATTGGATAGCCTACCCATTAGTAGCGTCCGAAAAGACGCTGATATATCGAGCGCGTCACGATACCTCCTGAGTAGGGATGAGACAAAGATCATCTTCGATATGCAAGTCAATGACAGTTCGGAAGACGATCCGCCGCGCGCCATTTATGTCTATGACCGCAAAAAAACAAATACGATAAAGGTCTCACCCGATGGCTTTCAGGCCTTCCAGCCGGTTCTCAAAGGGGACAGGATCTTCTTCAACGGATATAAGGTGGGTGCTGACCAGAGCGGGCCTAACTTGGGGATGAATATTTATAGCGTCGCTATAGACGGAGCCGGTTTCCGGTTGGAATATGAGGACCGGAGGGATTTTAGTTATAAGAAATAAAAGTTCGCATTTTGCGAACTAATTTTTCTAGCGAGACACACTCGCCCCCTCACGCCAACAACTCCCCAATCACTCCATCATCACTCACCTGCGACCCCGCCTGATAAATATCGCCGCGACCGGCCAGGAACCCCTGAATCCGCTCCCGCGAGAACTCCATCGCCCGCGGCGAAATATCACCCCCAACAAAACTACACCCGCACCGCAATGCCGCGATCGCTGACGACCCGCTGCCCATGAATGGATCACACACCACCGACCCCGCCACCGCACTACCCCGAAGCATGAGCTCGAATACCTCCGTCGGCTTCTGCGTCGGATAACCCGCCCTCACGATCCTCCGTATCTTCCAGACATCCGGAATATTCTTGCAATTCAATGCCCGTTTCCCCTTACTCGCGAATACAATAAATTCATGCCGCCGCCGGAAATAATGCCCCAGCCCGATATTCGCCTTATCCCAGCACACGATATTTTTCACCTGGAAAATCTCCCTAACCACCGGCCCCAGCGTCAAGAGCGAATACGAATCAAACATCAGGTAAATATGCGTATCCATCCGCAGCACGCGGTAACACTCCTCCAGGAAAACGCGATAATTCTCCGCCGTATCATGGAATTCGGAAAACCACTTCGCCCCCGCCTGACCCGCGTCTTTATACCGCCCGATGATCTTCCCGCTCCCCAGTTTCAGCCGCTGGTTCATCCCCGAATAAGCCGGGTCGGTCACGATGACATCGACGGAGTCTGCGTCAAGCCCGCGCAGGAACGCCACCGCATCGGCGCGATAGATCGCCACCCGCCGGTCCTTGGTTGTATAGTAGGGTTGCCGCGTCATTTTTAATAAACAAATTCCCGTTCAACAATACTCGGCTCGGGGCTGGACCGATCCCTCCTGCTGTCGTGTACGGGATTCGAAACCTGCCTGATCCAATTTCCTTTTGAATCGTATAAATAACTGTATTCCACCCTATCGGAATTATCTCTGCCTTTTATGGTCACCTCGCGCACGATGTCCCCATGGCTGTTTCGGAAAAAGAGCTGGCGGTTATCCAATATGTTCTCCGCTTTACGGACCTGGAAGGTCAGTAGACTATCCGGAACATCCCATGAACTATAAAAATATCGCAACTCCACCCAGAAGGCTGAGTCTGCCGATTTTCGCATGATACTCATGAGCCTTGCTCCCTGATAATAGTCGCGCCCCACCTGGAGAGGTCTGGCCCCGGTTGCAGTATCCATATAATATTCATGGGTGACTTCGTCGCTGTCCGAAATAAAGCCAATAATTTCTTTCACCTTTTCAGCCCCAAAAAGACCTGTGCCGGTTATTTTATAGCGACCATCAGCCAACCGCCGGCTGACAAACAGAGAAACATGGCCGGCACTTTCGATCTTTTCCTGCATCCCGTCCTTGTCCTGCCACTGCCGGTATTCGACTGCCGGGACTTCGCCGAGATAACTTTCCATTTGAATGAACATTCCCGACCTGTCAAAACTATATCTTGTAAAGTTTTTTCTCCGTTGAGCCGCCGGCTTGACTGAATCGCTGGCCGGATATTTCCATTCCGTGACCTGTCGAGGCCGGCCACGCACGACCATTGTGTGGAAATGAGCCGGAAGCTCCCATTTAGCCTTGTGTTGCCAGGGGGCGTAATGGTTTTGGCGGCAGCTGACTGCGGCGAAGAACAACGCCAGATATAAAACGACTTTTGCCATTTTTAATAAACGATTTCCCGATCGGTAACAGTCGACACGGCATTCGGGCCTTTTTCGACCTTGGTGATCATGGTCTCGATCCGCCGGACCCAGTTTCCGTTTTTATCATACCGATAGCTGAATTCTTCAATGCTCCTGAACATCTTGGAAATTCTCGTGACGAAGATCGGGTTGTCAAGTTCGTCACTGTGATAAATGGTTCGCCCCAGCAATTTTTTGAATAGTCCGGCACCGTTGAAGGTTAGCGTGCTATCCGGTTCATATGCCCGCGTATAGAAATTGTCTACTTCGAAATTACCATCTTTGGAAGAAATCCTGGCCCTGACAAGGTGGTAATATCGCTCGTAATAAAGCTGCGTGATTCGCACCGGCTGACCCTGAGCGGCGGTATCGGCATATTCCTCCCGGATCACTTCATCGCCGTCCGCCAGGTAACGAAGGATGGTTGCGGTTGGTTTTTCGGCTGTCTGGGTCTCGATCGTTTTGATGCGCCCGTCGGGAAGGCGGCGGCTGGTCGTGGCAATTAACTTGCCGTTGACCTTATTGCTCCATGTCTCTTGCATGCCATTCTCATCGAACCGCCGCCGAAGACTGCCGATGAGCGAATCGTTTGAGTAGTTATCGATAGAGACCAGGTTACCGCTGGAATCGAATTCAAACTGGCGAAAGCGCCCTTTCCACTTCACCGGCGTGACGCTGTCCGATGCCGGATAACTATATTCGGTGACCTTCTGCGGCATTCCGCGAAGCGGCAGCGAGTTTCCTTCACCATCGACCAACCGCCATTTTTCCATATTCCGATAAGGCCCGTTGGCGGGGTGGCAGGCCGCCGCCGTTATGGTAATGGTCAACAGTAAGCTGTATTTTCTCATAGCTTCTTCATATACTGGTAATCTCGCCGCGCGCATTCCAGTTCCGCCAAATCTCCGAACGTCTCCTGCTCAACAAAAAAGTACCGCACCCCGCCCGTTTTCCGACCCATTCGCACGATCTCCGCAAGCTTCAATTCCCCGGAGCCCAAAACAGTACTTTCATAGCCCTGTCCCCGCTCGCCCCCACCCGGTTTGCGAAACTCGTCCTTGACATGCATCAGTTCAAATCGGCCTGGATGCTGCGAGATCATCGCCTGCGGCGACACCCCCGCCGCATACAAAAGCCCCACATCCAATTGCAAGGCCACCAGCGAAGCGTCGGTGTGCTGCAGGATAAGTTCGTAAAGCGAAGCCCCGTCAAAAATCCGGTCAAACTCCATCGTGTGATTGTGGTAGCCGAATTTTACCCCAAAAGTCTTACAAAAGGCGCCGCAGCTATTGAAAACTTCAAGATAACGAAGAACCGTATCCTTGTCTTTCCGCCAGGGCTCTGGAAAACCTGGCGTGATCAGATACTTTTGACCCGCTGCCGCAGCCGACTCCAACGCCTCCCGCCAGCCCGCGCTGAACTCTTTCGATCCATCGTTATAATCCGTCGCCTGAATCGCCACATGCCCGCTGGGCATTTCTAGCCCGATATCATCCAACAACTTCGCGAAATCCTTCGCCGGATAGCCATAAAACTTCCCTTGCCAATACCCTGCATGTTCTACCTGACGATAACCGATCTCTTTGAGTTTTCGTAGCGTCCCCGCTGCGTCCCGGTTCATCTCATCCCGTACGCTGTAAAGCTGCAACCCGACCTTGCGCGCGTAGGCCCGCGCCTTACCCGCCGAAGCCGACGCCGCCGAAGCCGACGCCGCCAAAGCCGACCCAGCCGAAGCCGACCCAGCCGAAGCCGACCCTGCCAAAACCGCGGACGCAGCCGCCACCGACGCGGGCCACGCGCAAACTCCAACCGACGCCAAACCAATAAACTTCCTTCGTGATAACGGGGCCATACGCATGGGGATATAAACGAATATAACGATTAATGGGTACCTTTGATCCCCAACTATGGCTGAAAAAGAAAAGATTCGCCTCGACAAATACCTCTGGTCCATCCGACTGTTCAAGACCCGGACCGAAGCCGCCGAAGCCTGCGATAAAGGGAAAGTAAAATTTAATGGAATTGCCGCCAAAGCGGCCCGAAACGTCTCCATCGGCGACGAATACGAGATTAAAACCGAACAAAAACGCTGGCGCATCAAAGTCGCCGCCCTCCTCGACCATCGCCTCCAATACTCCCAGGCCATCAATTACTATATCGATATCACCCCCGCCGAGGAGATCGAACGCCTCCAATTCCAGGCCGCCAGTTTTAACACCGGCAAGCGCCAAAGCAAAATCGGCCGCCCGACCAAAAAGGACCGCCGTGAACTCGATGGATTTATGGACGAATGAGCAACCGCCCCCACTGGCAACCACCGCGCGCGCCGGAAGCCGGCGCGCGCCCTATTTCTTCATAACCTTATGAGAAATATACCCCATCCCATACCACGTCACGAGAAAAGCCCCCGTCTCCAGCGTAAAGCTGCCGAACTTATAAAAGACTTCAGCAATAATCCACGACACGAGCAGCGCCGGCGTCTCATAAGCCAAAAAAGAATTCACGCGGAGTTTATTGAGTAGTGTATACATATTTAAAAGGATTTTGCCGCCTTATCGTATCGCAATACCACCGGCCAATCGCGCCGGTGCGGCGCGACCACAACAGTAATTAGGATCCGCTCCTCCCAGGCCCGGTATACAAGCCGACCCATCTCTTCTTCATTCCCGCGGAACGAATGTTCCTCCCCATCAAAAGTCCGAAGCGTGAATCCGTCGAAATCCCCAAACCGGTCATAAAGAATTCCGGAAACCTTACCCGTGTATTCGTCTTTTTTGGAAAAATCCCCCTCCTCATCCAAACAAGCCACATGAATATGGCTCCCCCAGATTTGTTCAAATTTCCCGGCCCGCCGATCGGTCCAGCACGCGAAATAACGGCAGTCGTGACTTGTCAGGCCGATGTAGTCACCGAATTGATTGAAATGGTCATCGCTACCAACGGCTTCGTTTGTTCCTGATGTGGTGATCCGGGCAGGATTGGACCAGGTTTTCCCATGGTCCCGGGAATGCTGCATCCAGATATCGGCACGCAAGCGGCCCGGATCGGCGGCGGTATCATAGTAGACGATCATCAGGTGGCCATTGGCCTCGTCAACCGTCAACCTTGCAAAGAACTGATCGTTCAGGGTGAACGAGTCGTTGATCTTTTGCGGAGGCTGCCAGGTCGCGCCACCATCCCTGGAGATTGCAAACCATACCCTCGTTTTGCACGGCGACAAAACATTGAAGCCCGGTTGATTAGCCGGCGCCGTGCAGCCTGAACCACCGTCGAGATCGGCCCAACAAGCATAAACCAGATCATGAGTATCCGTCCGCCAGGCGCCCCCGGAAAGGTAGATGGCCGCACCCCGTATGGCTTGAGCAGGAATATAGATCCGGAAGCTACCAAACGTCGTCCCGATCAGCACAGGATGCGTGCCCAGGGCGTCAAACGTAAGCCCCCCGTTCGTTGACTTTCTAAGCCACAAATTCCGCCCCCCCGCGTCGGGCCAGATGGCAAAGATGTCACCACGACGATTCGCCTTCACATCACCGCCGCAGGAAGTGAACGTCGTTTCAGGGCCGCTGAGTTGAAAAGGGGTCGACCAAATACCGCCGGGTCCTTTACGCACCGAGATGAAAGCCGGTGCGCCTCCATTGTGCCAGGTAACATACATATAGTCCTTATAGGGTGAATCTGGCGAATGGTCTATCCACAAGCTGGGTCTGTCGGCGCCGGTTTGGGTCCCGGACACATCCGAATCATAGATCCAGGTCTTACCGCCATCCGCAGATCTGTAGCTGCGAAGTATCAGCGAAGTTTCAAACGCATTGATTCCAATAGTGATTGCCCATGCTGTCCCGTCTGAGGTCCAGTCAACACAGGGATCGCACTGGAAGAAATCGATGGAAACGACAGGGAGACTGGTCTGACCCCAGGTATTGCCATGATCGCTTGAATAATACTGTGCCTGCGGGACTACACCGATAGACAAATCGTTGAAGTTGGACGCAGCAATGACCTGGCGCGGATCGGCGTAGTTGAACCGAACATCTGATTCGCTGTAAGGACTGGCGGTATCTTGCGTAATAGGAATATTATGAGCCATGATGGTGGTATTATTATCGGGAAGGCTTTGAAGGCAGGTCCTGATGAAGCAGCATCCATTTATAGATTTCCGTCAGGGCGAGCGGATAACCTACTTTGGGGCCGGAGAAATTGATTTCCGGATGTTTTTTCCTGAAGTAAACCCGCAGCCACGGGGGAAACCTGAACTGATCATGAGCTTCTTCAGGATTGAGCATGTCAAAGTCCTGGTTCTCCTTTACTAATTTCTCGAGCGCACTACCTTTTTTTATTTTATCTTTTTCAAGCTGCTCTTCCAAGGTAGGCCAGTCATGTTGTTTTCTTGCTGGCATAAAAAAACTATTTACCAATTTTAAGCAACTTTTCCGAGGTGAAATAGCATTGGGCACAAAATGGGTGTTTCTCCCGTAGCCACCCATCTTCAAAATGGGTGTTTTTCCCGTTGACCCGCGAAAGGTTTTATATTAATTTCCGCGAGTTCCCCAACCCCCGACTATGCCCAAAAATATTCATCCCTGCAGTATTATCGCAGTGTGGGCGCTCTGCCTGACCACCACATTCGCCTCCGCCCAGGACACAACCCGAGCCGCGGTCGCCCCGCAAAAAGACCTGGTCCTTTCCCAGGACGTCAATTACACGCCGCCGCGCCATCGCCTGGATCAACAACTGGTCTATGTGCAGTGGGATATCCTGATGAACCCGATCTATTTCACCCAGATCACCGGTAATTACCGTCTCAATGGTCAGCCACAGAACATCACGCCCAGGCCAAAATTCTACGCGCTGTTACCCGGTCAAAGCGCCTTACTCGGAAGCGCCATCACCGACGAAGCCGGCTGCTACTACGCCAGTTTCCGCATCTGCGCGTTCGACCACTCGCACTTGAAATTCTTCCAGAACATGCGACTCATCGTAGGCGCAACGCATGACAAATTGCAAACCGGCTCGAATACGGTATACTATAAGTACACAAACGGCGGAACCGAAGCCACCGCCCTGCTCGAAAAGAATCTCTCCCCCAAGATTACCCGGCTAAACTACAGCCGGCTCCGATTAATTTTCAACTGGAATGCTCAAGCCGGCCTCTTCGCTTCCCTGGCCAAAATCCAAACCAATATGATCTGGAAGGGAGACACGATCGTAGGGATCAACAACAATAGGTTACAATTTCCAAACCCGCGAAGCGGCTGGGGTGGAATCGCGGCATCGAACATTGAGGTCGGCGTGCCGCTATGCGGAACCACTCGGATCGAACCTGCCTCGAACAGCACCTGGGCCGGTAAGACATTATTCCGGGTATTCCGGCACGTGGCCCTCACCGTTGGTTCGAGGCTACTGTTGGAATATCTCCACGGCGGAACGGACGTGTCTGTCAACGGAATGACCGGATATCATCTGACACACAACAATTTTGCCTTCGCTTTCTGCGGACCTATCCTGGGCGTAAGGATCATCGATAAACTTTAAACTCATGCGATACTCACTTACCATAGTGGTTGGTTGTTTACTGATCTTAAAGGTATCCGCTCAAGAGGCAACCGATCAGCAAAAAACCGATTCGGTCAACAAGAGAGGCCTGTCAGTATACCGCAAATACAGCTTTAGCCTGGCTGTGGCGCCCTATACAAATGTCACGCATGGCGGGGGCAATTATTTGTTTGGTGCGACGGAGATAACCTTTTGTGATCGGTTCAAATGGTTGCATAACCCGGGCGCGGAAGTCAGTATGGGAGTTGGATTCGAACCCTACCAGGGGACAAAGCTGAATCTTGGGTTGGATTATCTCCTGCTTCCTAAGAGCCACCGCACCAATCTCTACGGCGGGGTGCAATTCTCCCAGGGGTTGTCGCAGTCCACGAACACTCAGGGCAATGCCTATGTCAACCTGGGATTCCACAGCTATATCATGCCTTTCCTCGGCTTTGTCTGGTGGCCCTGGAAACCCATCTATGTATATAAGGCTGCTCTTACCAGCGCCCAGGACGACGCCAATGACCGTTTCCTCAACCCGCATATCCAAGAGCTATTCTATTTTAAATTGCAGGTCGGGTATTCCGTATTGTTGAACAGTCGCGTCAACGTCGATACGACCGGGGGGTTCACGGACACCCATCTCTATCAGGTGATTCGAAACAATACCGCCAGCACGCTCGTCTTCCGGCTCAGCATTGGCATCAACATCCCCACGTTTGACGACCAGGAAAGAAACAAGTTTTCCCAATCCTTAAGGAACATCCTTCCTATTAAGTAGGCCCCTATTGTTAATGACGATGGCCCGATCCAGTTTAACCCGGTAGCAGTACTGGGTGGAGTCGGCGCCATATTGGATCCCCGCCTGCAGCAGGGCCAGCATCGCGGGCTGGACAAAACCAAGCTCGTTTTGATATTTCTGGGCCAGCGCGGGCGGCATACAATAGAGGTTCAGCTGCATGATGCGCTTGGGGGCCGCATCCGCAGCAGCCCGCTCAGCCTCTGGGACCGGGACTTGACCCGCGAGGTCGAAATACCTCGCCAGCAGGATGGCGAAGCTCTCGTTATAGCGAACAGTGCCATAATCGTAAATATTGAGCAACCGTTCCAGGCCATACAGGATCCCGCCGCCACTGACGCTCCAGTTTTGGTTGATCGGGACCCGCGCATTGTTGATGATCACATCCACTACATCGATATCGTGGTCGAGCGCATATTCGAGACCGTCCTGGATGGGGATGACTTCCCGCACGCCGCCATCGACATAGTTGGTATCGTTAATGGGCACGTAGGACATGTAGAGGGGTTCATTGGCGGAAGCCCAGACCCAGTGACAAAAAGCATCATAGCCCACGGGCCCCGGCGCAAAAGTCGAGTCATAGACGATCTTGATATTCCCCGTGGTCGTATTGGTAACGGCGACGGCGACAACCATCTTCCGCTGTTGGTAGAGCAGGATAAGGCTATCGTATTGGGTTTGACTGAGGCAGTGCTTGATGAGTTTGAGAAGGTTCTTCGACACGCCGAAGGTCTTGTAACCGAAGATGAACCGCCAGTAGGCTCTGAAATTGAGACTCGTCGTCACCGTACCCGTGCTCGTGTCATAGTTGACGGTGAAGGGGGGCTTGTTAAAAATGCTCTTTTCCGTAACGGACGTATAATCCTGTTGCAGCTGATCCATGTCCTTAAGCAGGATCAGCGGGGCCATGAGACTGCCCGTACTGGTGCCGAACACCGCCTGGTAGCCGCCATTGCGTTTGATCAATTCCGACGCCACTCCTACGCCCCACGCGCCGCGGGCGCCGCCGCCACTGACGACCAGCAGCCGTTTTGTCGTGTCGATTTTTTGGGCCGTTGTCGTAAGGGCCGCCAGGCAGGCTGCCGTGATAAAGCATAAGTGTTTCATTGTATTTAAGACCTCCTGATCCCAAATTAACCAGGCCGTTTGAGCGCTACAACGGTGAAAACACCCATTTTTCTAAAAAGGAAAGGTTAATTCTTCATCCTCATATTCCGGAAGGCCCAGTTCCGGCAGGCGAGCCCGGATCGCTTCCCAGGACCCCCGGCTGTCCGTCGCGCGGTATTCCTCCCAGCGCTTCTTTAAACGTTCCTTGTCAAGGAGCGCCTTGACAAGCCTGCTGTGTTGTTCGTCCGCCGCCAGCCATTGATCAAATAGCTGCTGTTCCTCCTCACTGAGATTGCCGATAAGCGATTTAACAAGCAGGTCGGCAATATAGGATGAGTTATCGGTCATGATGATATTTTGATAGCCTCCTATAATAAACCGTACATAGCACAACAAATAAACACGGAATTGTCAAACTTTTTTTGAAATTATTCCGGTCAATTCAAAAACGAGATGATTATCACTACGATCTCCAGATTGTTCTTTTTAATAGCCTCCCGTATCTTATCGAGGGCACGATTTTTCAGATTATGACCGGATTGCAATTTGATTCCGTGTCGTCTGGCATATTCCTTCATGTCCATTTCGTTCAGGAAAACAAACTTAATGACCCGGCGGGACGCCTTCGGCAGCTCATAGAATTGACCCATGACCACGTCCAGGGACTCCATCATAGATGCTTCAAGTTCTGCCTGTTGAAGAAAGGATGGGTCATTCAAGTCTATGAGTTCCCCATATTCATCTCGGGCCCTACGCCTTGTGCCATCCTTTCTGATTTCGTCGATACATTGGTGATGAACCATCTTAAGAAGTAACCCGCTGAGTTTCTCCAGTTGCGTAATATCGATCTCGTCCTTTTTCAGATGGACCTTCACAAAAACTTCCTGGACAATACTCTCAGCATCCGAAATAAGCCGCTTTGCATATTTAAGCAGCTTACCGTGATAATGTTTATGAAGTTCCCTAAACGCGGCGTTGTAACTGGTCTGATCCATAATACTGATTTAATCGTATTTTTTTGTTAAGAGGGGCAACTGACAAAATCGAATAGGAGGGATAAGGAGAACAATTCTTCAGTAATAGAACGGAAGGCCTGCCAGATTTTCACACAAATCGAAGAAAAAAAATAATCCGGATCAAGAACCTGTCATTGTGGCCTAAAAAGACCGCAATTGTATTTATCCTTCACCAAGTTGATTTCATCAATCAATACACCGCGCTCGTCCAATCAACTGCCTCCAAAGTGCAGGATGCTGGAATATCTTTAGTGGTATGACCAACCAAAATCTTATCCCACGCCTTGTCCTCATAACGGCGATCCTCGCGCTATTCATCCCAATCGTGTTGATCGAACACGAAGTCCTTATCCAAACCCATGGCACCATCGCCTATCCCCTCGACGATGCCTTTATTAATCTGACCCTGGCAAAGAACCTCGCCTTCGAGCACGTCTGGGGCATCACCAAAAACTCATTTAGCTCCGTTTCCACTTCCCTGTTATATCCCTTCGTCCTTGCGATTATCTATTTGGTCAGCGGGGCCTCCGTGTACGTCCCACTTCTTGTCAACGTCGCCGCCGCCATTTGGTTCCTGGTCGCGCTCCAGCGCTGGTTGATCCGCCGGAAGGTCAACCCCATAACCCAGTTGCTGATCCTGATAGCCGTCATCTACCTGACCCCTTTGCCGTCACTCGTCGTATCCGGGATGGAATATCCGCTGGAATTACTCTTTACCTTCCTCTTTATCTCAAGCCTTATCGATCAAACCAAAAAAACCTATCTCTATGCCGCCCTGATGCTCCTTTCCAGTTACGAGACCCTCCCGATCCTATTGATCGTTTGCATAGTCTTGATCGTACGCCGCCGGTGGTGGGAAGCCGTCAAATTACTGTTCTTTGCCGTCCTGCCGCTCTATCTATTCGGCCTGTTATCCATCACCCACCACAACTATTTTGTCCCCACTCCCCTTATACTAACCCACTCCCTATCCCATTATTTCATCAGCGTGCTCATCGGTTGCACCGTAGCAATAGGCGCCCCCCTAATTATAAAAACCCGTAACAAATGGCTCGTATATCCGATCCCCGCCCTTCTCGCTATCCCGTTAATCATCCGCTCCGCCGCATCCTTCCGCCGCACCGCCAGCGACTGCGTAAATGTTTACACCGAACAATATCAAACAGCCAAATTTGTATTTGATTATTATTATCAGGACCCAGTAGCGTCAACTGACCTGGGAGCCATCTCATTCTGGTCCAATGAAAGGACCCGGATTGTGGATCTCGCGGGCCTGTTCGATCTCGAAGTCCTAAACCGAAAGCGAATCCACAACTGGACCCCGGCCTCCGCCGACTCTCTGAGCGAACGCATGAACGCCAACGTCGCCATCCTCCACCACAGTTGGTCAGACGCCGACGTCGAACCCTACTGGTATAGGATCGCCACCTGGCAGATGCCGGGCGACAGCGTGTCGTTTTATAGCATCGACCGCCGGTTTATCGAAAAGCTCCAGACCAACATGCACGCCTTCGAGCCCAAACTCCCGCCCGGCGTGACGGTTCATTATTTCGCCCCGATTGATTAATGTATTTTCTTAAAATTCAGAGCCCGTCTAACTCGATTCTGCAACAACAGCATTCTAATCGCAATCAGCTCTTTTATATTGAATCTTAACAACTTGTCCTTAAGGATTTTTCGGAGTTGGTCATAGTAGCGCTTGCTTTCAACAATCCTTCCCGAGCTGGTGCAAATCAGCAAATGATAAAATAATAGCTCCCAAGTATAGACGGATGTCTGGATATGTCCCATATCAAAACCTGTGGGTACTCGCCCATGGTACTCTGAAACTGCGAAGCTGCTATACAAATAAGCCTGCTCTATCCGTCGTTGACGAACATATTCCTTTATCACACCTAAGAACGGCTCTCCATGCCTGGGGTCAGCAGCATGGGCGTTTAAAAAGTCCTCCCGTATGTTACTCCACTTTCTCCCAAGGCTCGATTTAGTCTCTGCCAATCTATCATAGAGCACATAGCGAGCATGGTGTTCTTTTGGATCGGCGGATAAGGCCGCTTGATAGTACCTCTCTGCTTCAAGGAACCACCTTTTAGCCCGCTCTTTCGAGGGAGTAGCCAATGCTGCAGTGGAGTAGCTTTCGCCAATAAATCGCAGCCATCGAAAGTTTTTATGACCATCATTCACATATTCGATCAGTTTTCCCGCATACTGCAGGTATTTATCCTCAATATTACCCTTCCAGGAGGCACCTAGAGACCGGGCTACAATCCTGGCTTCATTAATATAATCAGCGCTAACAGTTTGATCTGGAATACTGATGTATTCGTGAATCGGCCCCTCCCAGCGGAAGTCCTTAGCAAGATTAATCATGAAATTGCGTTTGCATAGAATATCACCCTCTGTAAGCCCAATGAAATATATATCGGAGCCAATATCATGCTTGGAGAAGGCCCCATTGAATTCTAAAATCTCATCGCAATCAATAAAAAAGGCCCATGTTGACTCCAACGGCCAGTTCAATTCACGGACAACCTGCTTCACCTGATCAAGCGCGAAATTTCGTGAATTACCAAAATTGTCAAAAGGCCTTAGATACAAATAGGTTGGGATATTATTCCGTCTACCGAACTCCTGGATCACTGAAATTGTATTATCCTCTGAACCCGTGTCCACCGCAACGATCAAATCTGTCAATGGAAGGGCGGACTGCAACATCTCCAGGATGATATGACTTTCGTTTTTACAGATAAAATTTAGCGTAAACTTTTTCATAGCCATTGCCCCAACGCCTCTTTAAGTGAGTTAATTTCCCTAGCTTCCGATGGTTCTAACGGGGCGCCCAAAGTCTCACAATTAAACAGCGCCTTGACGCATTCTTTTGCCTCAGCTATTCGATTTAGGTTGAGCAGGACGGGAACGTGGTATTTTAAGATCTTCCAACGATAAAAGGGAATATTGACAAACCATTTAGCCGAAGCAGGAGGTCGGTGCCAAAAGTGCTCTTTACAATAGGAGCTATAAATGTATGCCATCCGCCAGTTCGCTTTAACGCCCCAATAGACGATGATCTCTCTGATGGTTTCTCCGCGTCCAGGATAGTATTCCAAGGCCTTTAGAAAGCTTTCTTCCGCAACCGCCCAATCAGATTCTAAAACTTGAAGCAGTAATCCAATTTGCCATTGCGCAAAAAAGGCAATGTCTGGGCTGACGTGCTTGCAGGCTTTGAGAAACAATCCGTACCTAATAAGCGATTCCTTAAAAAAAAACAGTCGCATCTGTTCATTCGGGCAATGGATCCCTGCTTGATGATTAAAATAGCCGGATAAAAAAGCAGTCCAAACTTGGCCCAGATCTAAGGACTTTTTATTTAACAAATCAATATAGCTTACGTATCGTTCTTCCAATTCTCTTTGCCGATCCGAACCATTGGTCCAGTTCTCAAAAGCAGACTCGACGGACCTGGGGCCATTTTCTACAATGTTTTTAATCTCATTTCGACTTACCATACTGATAAATTACAACCCCAGCCTGCAATGAACCTTCACTGGCCAGATCCCTATCTTTGCAGGATGAACATCGACATCCTCACGGTCCTCCCGGAACTCCTGGATTCCCCCTTCAGCCATTCCATCCTCAAGCGCGCGAAGGAAAAAGGTCTGCTGACCATCCGGGTCCACCATTTAAGACAATGGGCCGTCAACGAATACGGCCAGGTCGACGACTACCAATATGGTGGCGGCGCCGGCATGGTGATGATGCCCGAACCTCTCGCCAATGCCATCGATACCCTATCGAAAGACCGGAAGTATGACGAGATCATCTACATGACCCCTGACGGGGACCGCCTCAACCAGCGGACCGCGAATCAACTTAGCCTCAAGGAAAATTTGTTGATCATCTGCGGCCATTACAAAGGCATCGACCAGCGAATTAGAGAGCAATACGTGACCAAAGAGATCTCCATTGGTGATTATGTCCTCAGCGGCGGGGAACTGGCCGCAGCGGTCCTTACCGACGCTATAGGCCGCCTGCTCCCGGGGGTACTCAACGATGAAACGTCAGCGCTATTTGATTCCTTCCAGGACAACTTACTCGCGCCGCCCGTCTATACCCGTCCGGCCGACTGGCGCGGCCAAAAGGTCCCCGAGATCCTCCTTAGCGGCGATCCAAAGAAGATTGACGACTGGCGGCATGACCAGTCCCTAAGCCGCACGCAGGAGCGCAGGCCTGATCTATTAAGCGAAAATGACTGAATAGAGAACCCCTTCCCTTTTACCCAAGTCTACCCCGAACCGGATCACCGGAAAATCATCGCCAGCCAAACCAATAATTGAAGAATGAGGTAATACCCCAGAATAAGCAGGAGGTTAAAGACAATTGTCTTTCTCATAAGAACGGATTTTGACGTTTTCATACAGGTTTTTGGGTTGGTAATCGGCCCTTGAAGGTCCCAAAACCATACCAAAGCCCGGTTATCCACATCGGATTTATACCCATTCTCCCCTGAAAATTCATCCCGAAAAAACCCGTAAACACCGATAACCAATATTATACGCATATGCCCCTCTTTTAATCAGATATTAATCTCCATTCGCCGAAATTTGGACAGAATTCGTACGTTAATCATTAAGCCTGCACGCAGTTTGCTAGTCTATACCCTACATTAAGCCGATCCAGTAAATTATAAAAACCGGGATATGACCATTAGCGGATTTACTATGGTGCGCAATGCCACCAAACTGTATTACCCCATTAAGCAAGCCATTAGTTCAATCCTACCCCTTGTTGACGAATTTGTCGTGGCCCTGGGGGATTGCGACCCCGATGACAATACGCTCGAAGAGATCCGGAGCATCAGGTCCGACAAGGTCCGCATCGTCCATACCGTCTGGGACCTGGACAAATACCCCCGCGGCATGGAACACGCCCACCAGACCGATATAGCCAAGGCCGCCTGTTCCGGCGACTGGCTCTTCTACCTCCAAAGTGACGAAGTGGTCCATGAGGACGATCTGCCGCGGATCCGTCAACGCTGTGAGGAGTTGCTGCCCCAAAAGGAAGTGGAGGGAATCCTGTTCAAATACCGCCATTTCTGGGGGGATTACGACCACTATATCAGGTCCCATGCCTGGTATGCCAACGAGATCCGGATCGTCCGCAACGATAAGGAGATCCATTCCTGGGAATCCGCCCAGTCTTTCCGCCGAATCCCGGAGTTTGACGGTATCCGTTACCGGGAAAAGAAGGGGACGTTCAAGCTCAAGGTCGCCCGGGTCGACGCCCATATTTACCATTACGGCTGGGTCCGCCCGCCCCAATTTATGCAAAAGAAGCGCAAGGCATTCGCCACCATTCATAGCGGCCGCGACAAGGCGGAAGAGTATTTCCGCCGGGAACAGGAAGACTTTGACTTCGGCAACCTCAGCCAGTTATCCGTCTACCAGGAAAGCCATCCAGCGGTGATGCAGGAACGAATCCGGCTCTTTAATTGGGCGGATCAGTTGGAACGGCGCCGCCAAACTGTGGTCCGGCACAAACATGAACGGTTTAAGTATCGGCTGTTGACTTTTATCGAACAGAACCTCATGGGCGGCCACCAGATTTTTTGCTTCAAGAACTACCATCTCGTAAGCAGATAAAAAAGGGCGCCTTGTTGTAAGGCGCCCGGTGGACTCTCAAAATTCAAGTATTTTATTGCTTCGGCATCTCGAAGACCGTCGGGTCAATGGTCGGGTTGACCGTGATCTTCTTGAACGTGATCGCGAGCGAGAAACCCGGCAGGTCGAGGGTTTCTGAGTAAGGATACATCATGCCGCCATCAGTCTTCCGGTAATCAGAGAAGTTGATCGTGGTCTCTCCGTCGCCGCTCGGACTTTTGCTCACTGCCTTATCGATCAGGTAGGTTTTCATGTTGATATAGTAAGTGACGTCCACGGTGTTGCCCGTCATTTTGAGCTTGTAGTCGGCGCTGTCCTTGCCAAGCAGCTCAACCTTGTAACCGTTGGCCGCGTAGTTGGCAAGAGGATCGACCTGCAGTTGGACCTTCGCAGCCTTGACCTGGTCGTCGGTCATCGCGGTTGGACCGGATGGCGACATCGGGTTCGGGTTCAATAGCCAACCGCCTTTCTCGCTAACGCACTGGACGATTTTCGTCCCATTGAAGTCGGATTCATTCTTGTAACCCTTTCCAACGACGATGGTAGTGGTGCTGGGCATATCATTGCCCATGACCGAGACCGAGCTTTCAAGGATCAGCGATTTGACGCCGGTGATGGCATCTTTCCCGCCGATAGCTGCCGTGTATTTATTGACGATATCGTCCGCCGTCTGGGCGTGCAGGGTGGTAAATGCCAGGAGAGCCGCCAGTACGAAAAACGAACGCTTTCTAAGTGTTTTCATTGATTTAGTTTTATATAAAATATCTATAATTCGACAAACATAATCCAAAATTCCCAGAGGCTATTTACCTTTCATAAAATTACGGATTGTCCAGTAATCAAACCTTATTTCTATCACTCAAACCTTATTTCTATGCAAAAAGAGATCTTTCAGCGGCTCGACCGCATCGACCAACTTATCCGCATCAAGGGCACCGGCACGCCCTCCCAATTAGCCGACAAGATCGGCCTATCCGAGCGCAGCATGTATGAGTACATTAGGTTAATGAAAGAATTCGGAGCTCCCGTCGTTTACTCCCGAGAAAGACAGAGCTACTACTATTTACACGAAGGGAGATTTATTGTTCGCTTCTTGTCAGAATAAAAACCTCACATTCACACCTGTCCCCCTGCTAAGCCGGCCGGTTATCACCGGCCGGCGGCGGGAGATAGCGCCATTTGAGCTGCGAAACCTTCACTGCCGCCCCCGCCACCTCCAGCCTGCTCAGGAACAACGCCCCCAGGAATAACGGTACATATAACCGAACGGCCCACAGATCGCCTGTCGCCAGAGAACCTATAATATAGGGTAAACTAAAGAGGAAGAACCCCCCAATCAAATACTTATTCTCTTCTGTCGCCGCAATCGCAAACGGCAGGTAGATAAACAGCACCCAAAAGATTACGCCCATCATAAACATGTCCGGCTCGAAGGCATTGGAGGTAATCGCCGCCGCCTTCGGCGGCGGCCCCCCGGCCCCAATCACCACCCTCAACACACAGTACGTCACCACCCAACACGCCACCATCCCCACAATACTCCATACCACCCGCCTTGTCGCTCCAAACCGAGTCAGCAGCAACAACGCAACCATCGCCACCGAAACCTCCGCCGATTCGCGATTCAGCGTAGCCAGCACCACCAACCCAATAACCATCGCCATCGTCTGACTATAACGACTGGCAATATTCTTCAGAAATACATAAAGGATGAGCAACTCGAGAAAATAGCTTGACAAGTCATAATAATGAACAGTAAACTGCGTCAACCCAAGCAACACCGGTACAAAGAACACCAGCAGCACCTTCTCTGTATCCGAGAACCGCAAACTTTTATCCAGATTGAGCAACAGTACCACCGTCAACGAAGTCAGCGCCAGGAAAAGCGCATTGACATAATAGATCGCAAAATAGAAGCGCTCCGACGCACCGCCAGTAACCGCCCGCACGCGATTCTCCGCCCCGCGCTCCTGCATACTCCTCCCCAACAACCCATCCACTCCATATACCAAGTACTTACTCAGCACCCGATACTGATGTCCACCGCGATCAAACTTAGCATCAAACGCCTTGCGCGCAAAAATATCCGCCCCATAGTTAGGCGTAAATCCAAAGTAAACGATCTTGCTGACCACCATCGACAGCATAACGACCAGGACCGAAGTGATGAAGAGATTGAATTTCATATGAGAAGGTTTACGTGATTAAGGGCACCAATCTACCCCTGACTGCTGCAACCCCCTCGCAGTATTCAATGAAATGCGCCCTTGATCTGGTTGATTGATGCGCCCAACACCTTCTGACTTATCTTATTCAACCCTTCTTCACTACCCGTAAAATGATATACAGCATGCTGATGCGCCAATGTCTCCCCCGTCCCCGCATATACCCTATGATGGAACAGTGTCTCTTGTGTCCCCAGAAAAGCAGCCGGCGATACGCTCTCGAGCTCATAGAACGGTCCCATCTGACTCCCGTCCGCCAACGGCCCGTCATTATATGCATTCACCGCATCCCCGCTAAAGGGCGGCTTCGTCGTATTCCATTCCTGGTTGAGATACCGCGCCTGCGGATCCACGTCAAAGGAAATGATTGTCAAAACACGGGACGCAGCATCATAACTCCCCGCCACCGGCTTTGCCCGTCCGGGATGAATCCCCAACTTACCCCTGCTCTTCCCATCCGCTTTGAAATACAAAACGCCATCAGAATATTTGATCCGATCCGGCTGAATCTCCCCAAAATAATCCGTAGTTGTCGGTTTGCTTGTATCTCCCGCAGCCGAAGAATACGGTATCACGATCGTCGTGGAAGGCGAAGGATTGAACATGTCCAGCATCCACACACAAGGCATGCCTGTAGTATCCGTCCAAACCTGGCTACCCATATTGGTCATCAAATTTTCCGTACGATACCCGACGACCGCGGTTCCGCTGTTATTCGACAACCCCAGTGCACGGTCTACCTCCACCCGGTCCATAATGCCGATCCACCGGTCGATCGAAAGGCTCAACCGTGTGCCTGCATAATTAACCAATTGCATATCCTTTCTCAACACAACCAGACTATCCGAGCGACTCATCACCTCCCATGGCTCCGTATCAAACGCAGAAGGCGTCTTCCAATTGGCAAACTCCATCTTCGCGTCTTTTGGAAAGAACAGCGAGAATCGTCCCCCTTCGGGACCAAGCCACAAGCGGTTTTCCCCGCCATAGGCATTCATGTGGGCATCCAGTGGCCCCTCGAATGCCTTGTAATGAATCCAGCCAAAACTCGGCCCGTCATCTCCAGACACTGTTGACGTGAATACCTTCCCCTGATATTTAGGCGACACTACCACCTCCTCATCACCGGATCGCAGCACGATCAGACCCGTATCATGTTTTCTTAAAAAATCCAGATCATACCCAAACGTCCGGGGCTTTGGGCCACAGCCAAGCAAGAACACCACAACACCGCTGTAAAAAAGAAGCAACCGTTTATTCATTACCCAGAATTTAATTCACCTCCAACAGATCTTTCGACGGCAAAACCGGGAACACCCCATGCGGCTCACTCTGATACCAAAACACCGTCGACGAGATATCATCCTGCAGCGGCAAATACCTCCCGCCCTCCCTCCACCCCAGCGCCTGGATCGTCACCCGCAGGTTCTTCTCAAACCGGATCGGATCCGTGATATGCCAGCGATATAGCCCAAAACGTTGCGCCACATCATAATGCCCATCCCCCTTAATGACCTGCGCCAACCCCGAATAAGGGCTGTTGAACTCCGTGTAGCGTGATTCACTTACCCCCGCCGCATTCCGCGTATGCGTATCAAAGTCATAGGACCCGCAGAAATAATCCTCCGTCCCCGTTCCACAGATTGTCGGCCAGTCTTTATCTCCATCCATATAGAACTTAATCTCCCCTTCTCCCCACCAGCCGTTATTATGCACTCCCCACGCCAGATAGGTCCCCACATACTGGCCCTTACCCCGCACACTGTCCAGCAAAGTCACCACACCTTTATAAGGCAGCGGGTTCACTCGCCGAAACTGCGCATGAAAGTAAGCCGCATTTGCAGCCACCTCTGTCAACAAATAATCGACACTGTAATAAAGCGTCATATCCTTATCGTCTATATTCTCCAGCGTGATCCGGCATTTCTTCCGGAACGGCATCGGCCAATAGCAATTGAACGCGCTTCCTGGGTTCACACATACCGGCAACGACCTAAGCGGCGAATACTGCCCCCAACCCATCCCAAAAAAGTCTCCCACCGGCACCTCCACCGACGGCGTCGGTTCATCATCCCAATAGATCCGC
>DATMLR010000335.1:0-16926 GCA_035570015.1 Puia sp. | reverse complement strand
TGTACCGCAAGGCCTTCGTAGCCCCCGCCTCGGAGGTGAAGTAGCCCCAGATCGTCAGCTGCTTTAACATCTTGAAATAATGTTGGTTCTTGTCGTTGTATTTCGGATCACGGGCTTCCTTATCTAGCTGCACCAGCAGATCGTGGCGCTGGTCGGGCGATAGGTCCATGAACTTCTTGTCCCGAAGCGCCTGCAGCCCCTTCGTGAAGACATCCTGATCTTCGGGGGTATAGCAGTCCGTCACGATCACCTTCATGAAATTTCCGATCCCCGCCTCTTTGGCGCCGGGCACATCGGGGCCGGCCGGGAGGATCGTCTCACCGATCTCGTCCATAAAGGCAACATCGGTATCGTAAAAAAGACCCTCTTTCCGGGGAGGTGTCTTGCAGCCCGACAAAAAAGCATCTGCACCGATCACGGTTCCGCCCATCAGGACGGCGACCATTTGTAAAGCTTCGCGTCTTTGCATAATATTGATATAATAATTCCTTATATTTTAATACGTATCTAATACGTATTAAGTTAAGTTCATTTTTTTAAGTTCATCTACCGCATGATTTGCCGCCCGCGCCGTAAACGCCATATAAGTGAGCGACGGATTCACGCAGTTGGTCGATGTCATAAACGATCCGTCGGTCACGTAAACATTCGGCGCGTCCCACACCTGGTTCCATTTGTTCAGCACAGAGGTCTTCGGGTCCTTGCCCATCCTGCACGTGCCCATCTCATGAATGCCGCGGCCCAATACGGGATTGTTATCAAAGCCCTGGACATCCTTGAGGCCGATTGCCGTCATCATTTCGATGGCATCCCCTTGCATGTCCTTTCGCATCTTCAATTCGTTGTCCCGGATCACGGCATCGATCGCGGGGATATTGAGGCCCCACTTGTCCTTTCGGGTCTTGTCGAGCGTGACCTTGTTGTCGTGGTACGGAAGCGTTTCGCCGAAACCGCCTACGCCCATCGTCCAGGCGCCCGGCTCGGACAACGCCGACCTAAGTTCCGAGCCAATGCTCAGTTCGGCAATTTCCCGGTCCCAGCCTTGCCGCCCCGCGCCGCCCTGGTAGCCAAAGCCCCGGACATAATCGCGCTTGTCACCAAACAGGTTCCGGAATCGGGGAATATAAATGCCGTTCGCCCGGCGCCCGTAAACATATTTGTCTTCATACCCTTCGACCCTTCCATAGGCGCCGGCATCGAGATGGTGGTCCATCAAATTATGCCCAAGCTCACCGCTGCTCGAACCAAGGCCGTCAGGCCAAACGTCCGTGGCGGAATTCATCAGCAGCCACGCGCTGTTGATAGTAGAGGCATTCAGGAAAACGATTTTCGATTTGTATTGGTAGGTCTTATTGGTTTCCGCGTCCAGGATCTCTACACCCGTTGCGCGTTTCTTGTCCTTGTCATAGAGGACCTGAGTCACGATCGACCAGGGCCGGAGCGTCAGCTTGCCCGTGGCCATGGCAGCAGGGAGGGTTGACGACTGGGTACTGAAATACGCCCCAAACGGGCAGCCCAGCCAGCATTTATCGCGGTACTGGCAATTGGTACGTCCCGGCAGCGGCTCCGTGATGTTGGCCGTACGCCCGATGATCATATGCCGGCCATTCTTATAGTGGTCTTTCAACCGCGCGGCCAGATCCTTCTCCACAATGTTCATCGCCATCGGCGGCATGAACTGACCATCGGGGAGCTGCGGCAGACCCTCCAGCGACCCGCTCACTCCCGCAAATTTTTCGACGTGGTCGTACCAGGAAGCAAGTTCTTTATAACGCACCGGCCAGTCCACACCGATCCCTTCCTTGCCATTGGCCTCGAAGTCGAAATCGCTCCATCGATAACTTTGACGGCCCCACATGAGGGATCGCCCGCCGACATGATAGCCGCGGAACCAGTCAAACCGCTTGACCTCGGTAAAAGGTGACTCCTTTTCGTTCGTCCAGAAATCAAGGTTTGTCTCGTTTAGGGGATAATCCCGGTTGAGCACCGGGTAATTGCGTACCATCTCCTGGGTCTTGCTGCCCCGGTGCGGAAATTGCCAGGGCGCCTTCGTCGCGTTGACATAGTCTTTTACATGTTCGATGTTCCGCCCGCGTTCCAGCAGCAACACCGTCAGTCCCTTTTCGGTCAGTTCCTTAGCCGCCCAGCCCCCGCTAATGCCGGAGCCGACGACGATCGCATCAAAAAATTGATTGTCGGCCATATTTATGGATTAAAAAGAATTTCAGCCATTGCCCTTTCATCAGGCAAGGTTGGCCTTTACGTAATTGTAACTTTTTGTGATGGCGTCGAATACCGGTTCGCTGGTTTCGTCCTGCTCGACATAGAAGTATTTCATCCCGGATTTTCGCTTTTCCCGGAAAATGGCTTTGAAGTCGATAATACCGGTCCCGACTTCCCCATAATATTGCTGCCCCCCAACGTCATAGCTCGGCGCCGCCTTCTGTGTCATGTCTTTTAAATGCCACATTTTGAAGCGGCCGGGATTGTTATTGATGAGCTGGATCGGATCCTGCCCGGCTCTTACCGTCCAATAGATATCCATCTCGAAGAATACCAGGGAAGGGTCTGTCTCTTTCAACAGAATATTATACCCCGTCTGGCCGCCTCCCCAATCCTTGAACTCAAAGTCATGGTTGTGATAGGCCGTCTTCAGCCCGCTTTTCTTGGCCTCTGTCGCCACGACGTTGAACTTCTGGGCCAGCTTTTTATAGTCTTCAAGACTCGTCCGCATATTGTCGTTCAGGAAAGGGATTACAATATAGCTATGTCCCATATTTGCGGCGACGGCTATATTGTCGTGCAAATCGTTCATGTCACCATTCAAAAGGAAATTCGACATCCCATAGTGACCGCTGGGGCTCTTGAGATGATATTTTTTGAGCACGTCTGAAAATTGTGCCGGCGTCAGCCCGAAGAATTTTCCGTTTGCATAACCCATAAGTTCCACCGAATTATAACCGATCCCTGCTACTTTGCCGAGGGTACCATCAGGGTCTTTTGCGAGTTCTCTTCGAACGGTCCACAATTGAAGTCCGATAAGTGGCGTGGAAGCAAATAGACCTTTTGGCCTGAGCATTAATCCGGTAGTGGCAAGACCGGCTTGCTGGAGAAATGTGCGTCTGCTTGACATAGTCAATCGTGTTGTGTGTGAGTAGGTTGAGCCTTACATGGACAAATATAAGTCCTTTGCCTTAATTGCACGCACATTGTTAAAAAGGAAATTGGCTTCACTCGCTACGCAAAGATTTCACTGGGTTCGCCAACGCGGCCTGCAGACACTTGAAGACGACGGTTACCAGGGCAACGAACAACGTTATCACCCCGGCGGCTCCGAACACCCACCAGCTTAGATTGGTCCGGTAGGCATAACCCTGCAAAAAGTTGTCTAACCCATACCACGCCACGGGAAAGGCAATGGCCGCGGCGACCAGCACCAGGCCCACGAAGTGTTTTGACAACAGCGCAACAATCTGTGGCACCCCCGCACCCAATACTTTACGCACGCCGATTTCCTTTACTTTGCTTTCTGCGGTAAAAGTTACCAGGCCAAACAACCCAAGACAGGAGATTAAAATGGTTACCACCGCAAAACAATTAAACAACTGGCCCAGATGAGTGTCGCTTTTGTATAAATCATCAAACTGGCTGTCTAAAAACCCATAATCAAAATTATAATCTGCATTATATTCCTTCCAAACCCTTTCCGCAGCGGCGATTGCGCGTGGAGCATCCTTACCTGTCGTTCTTACGTACAGTTTCCCCCGCCAATATTTATCGTATTGCATCAGGAGCGGCGGTATTTTCTGATGCATGTCCTGAAAATGGAAATCCTTCACAACGCCGGCAATTATCCCTTTAATGCCGTGAAACGTTAATCGTTTGCCAATTACGGGTTCTTGTATGCCGGTTGCCTTAATGGCTGTTTCATTTAATATAAAGTTGCCGCTGTCGGCAGGTGAACCGGTAAAGCCTTTCCCTTCCACCAATTCCATGCCCATAACCTGGAGAAAATTTCTTTCTATCGGCATCTGGGTAATGCTGAAGGATTGCTGGTCGGCCCTTTTACCATCCCAGTCCACATCGGTACTGCCGGAACCGTTATTGATGATATCGGCGCCGGATTCTGTAACCCCCGATATGCCGGGTTCTTTCAGCAGCTCGCCTACCGCCGCGTCATAATGGTTATTAATATTCCGCATCCAAAAGGTAAACACATTCTGTTTGTCGTACCCCAGGTTCATCTCCCGGATATATTTCAATTGTTTACCGATGATGATCGTGCTGGTAATAAGCAGGATGGAAAAACTAAACTGCACAACCACCAATACCTTTCGAAAATTGCCTTTATTGCCAATTCCGCTCAACTTGCCCTTCATTGCCTCCAGCGGTTTGAAGGACGAGAGCGTTATCGCCGGGTAAATGCCGGCCAGCAGTAGTGTTGCCAACAGGGTGAGGCCATATACCGCAAGCACATCGGGCGACCAGGGCTTGAAGACAACATTTTTGCCCGCGATGGTATTGTACAATGGCATTACAAGGTAAATAATGCCCGTTGCCAGTACCAATGCGAAAAGAAAGGTGAGCAGCGATTCACCAATGAACTGCATAAACAGCTCCGCCTTGCCCGCACCAACAATTTTACGCAGGCTGATTTCCTTACTGCGCTTCATCGCCCGGGCGGTAACAAGGTTTACATAATTTATGCAGGCGATCAACAGCACAATTACAGCTACGATCAGAAACACCCGGACAATCATATGGCCCTGAGCCTTGCCGTCTATCCAGTACAGGTGAAGTTTAGTAATCGGGGTAAGCAGGTAACTGAGGTGTTTATTGGCGGGTATATCATAATTCCGGCGGTGGGTGACACCCATTTTGAGTGCCGCCAGGGCAGGGCTGGCGTTCGGTTTCAGCAATACATACGTATCGTAATTGTACTGATCCCAGTTTGTGTTAAGCGTTTTAAAGAAGCCGGTCGTATCATACTCCTGCTCCAGCTGCTGAAAATTAAAAATGATATTGTAGTGTATCGACGAATTGGCGGGCATATCCTTCATTACACCGGTTACCTGGTATATTTTTTTGTCGTCTCCTTTTAGAACTTTACCCATGGGGTCTTCATCGCCAAAAAATGTTTTCGCCGTTGATTCGGACAATACGATAGAATGTGCATCCCTAAAGGGGTGTTGCGGATCGCCTTTAACAAGCGGGTAAGTAAACATGCTGAAGAAAGCTGCGTCAGCCAGGCCATTATGCCATTCGTTGATTTTTTTTCCGTGGTATTCAAATATGGAGACCCGCCAGTTATCTGTTACACGGCAGGCATCTTCCACCTCAGGTACTTCTTTTTTGGCAAACACCGCAATAGGCGCGGGGGTACTGTTCCAAATACTCTGGTCATCAAATTTGGGCGCCAGTTTATAAAGGTTAGCCGCATGTACATTAAAGCGGTCATAGCTCAGCTCGTCGTTTACCCAAAGCAGCAGCAGAATACTAACCGCCAGACTTACGGCCAGACCGGTAATGTTGATAAACGAATACGTTTTATTGTTACGCAAGCTGCGCAGGGCGGTGAGGAGATAGTTTCTGAACATCGGATCGAATTTGGAATAGAACATCAATCTTACCAAAAAGATGCCGGTTTAGTTACGCGTTGATAATCAAGTGAAATCCAAAGCCGGTCTTCACATCGGAGACCATTTCTATGCCCGGAACCGTACAGCGTACTGTATCATAACCGTACACCAGCCAAGGGCTGATATTCGAGGATAAGAACGCCGTTGTCGATCGCGCGGGAATGTGTAAGCTTGAATTTCTTTAATTCCCGGTTGTCATCGAAAAGTCGCAGCCCGCCGCCGATCGAGACGGGATATACCATCAGCCGCAACTCATCGATGAGATCGTGGTGCAGCAGAGCCTTGACGAGTGTAGCACTCCCATAGACGAGGATGTCACCCCCATCGATCTTTTTCAGCGCGGCGACGTCTCCCGCCACGTCGCGAAGAATATGGCTGTTGTTCCACTCCGCCTTCTGCAGGCTTCGGGATACGACATATTTTGGCAACCGGTTGATGGGCTGACCGAATCCGGCATCGGTCTGGCTTGGCCAGAACGCGGCGAAATTCACATACGTGGTTTTGCCCAACAACAAGGCATCCACGCTAGCCAGTTCATCAACTTTATACTTATGGGAGTCCGGGGAGCTGTAATTGCCCTTAAACTGCCAACCGGCATGAGGATGAGCGGTTTCATCGCCGCCCGGCGCCTCGACAACTCCATCAAGGGTGATGAACTCGGTAACGATAATCTTTCGCATAATCTTTTTTTTGTAAAGCTAGCGATTCGGCCCTTTATCAAAATATTGGCCGCAATGTGTAGATAAAAGACTAACTTTGCTATGCTATTTTGAGCCTCGCATCCAGTAACGGCAATTATCCTGCTCCGCACTATAGTCGTTTTTGCTTTTTGCCATCCTCAAATTTATTTATCATTTCTTAATTGTTATGGTATGAATCTTCATGTTTCTAACCTTAGTTTCGAAGTTCGCGATGAGGACCTGAAAGGTTTATTTACGCCTTTTGGCGAAGTTACATCCGCCAGGATCATCAATGACAGAATGACGGGCAAGTCCAGGGGATTTGGTTTCGTCGAGATGAGCGACGACAAGGCGGCCAAGACGGCGATGGCGGAACTCAACGACGCTGCTAAAGACGGTCGCAATCTCAAAGTGGTGGAGGCGAGGCCTAAAGAGGATAGGCCTTTCCGTGGAAATAACGATGGATTTAAGCGTGACCGTTGGTAAATATTGTTCAGTTAAACAAATAAATTATGGCGAAATCAAAAGAGACCTTCAATAAGCGGGAAAAAGAAAAGCAGCGTCAGAAAGAAAAACGCGAGAAGCGGGAGAAAATGGAAGAGCGGCGCGCCAACCAGCCAAAAGGACGGTCTTTGGATGAAATGATGGCTTATATTGATGAGAATGGGAATATTACTTCTACTCCGCCGGATCCCAGGAAAATAAGACTAGTCAACGTAGAAGATATTGAGATCGGTGTACCGAAACGCGGTGAAGGAGAAGATCCGCTAAAGGAGGGAAAGGTTGACTATTTTAACGGCGCCAAAGGCTTTGGCTTTATTATTCAAACGGACGGCACAAAGGTCTTTTTTCATATTAATCAGACTACTTATCCGGTCAAAGAAGGCGACGTGGTGTCTTTCATGGTCGAAAGGGGACCGAAAGGCTGGAGTGCCGTAGACGTCTCGAAAAAGGCATAGCCGCCCGGGGCGGTGCCACCTGATCGTTAACCGGACCTCGCCTACATTGCGCTGCCCGGGTACTCTTCATCCTGCTTGAATGCATCGAAGGCGGCGCGCGTCTCCTGCAAAATATCGACCGGAAGATCGTTCACCTGCAGCTGCTCCCAGGAAATCGTTTCCGGGAGAAATCGTCCGAAGCTTTGATGATGATTGTGAAGGAAATCACGTTTTTCAGAGGGCCACCGTGGCTGACCTTTCTCGAAGAATGTAATGAATTTCGACTCGACGTAAGCGAAATTTTGTTGTAAAAGTTCGATGCCTGTAATTTTTTTGCTCATGTAAATCAGATTTTGTTGACCTCTGGCGACTGATCATATTGTTCTTGCATCAGTATAGCTCAGCGGGAAGTTCGTGTACGGAAATGATGTTTCCATCGAAGACCGTTTTGTCAAGTGATGTTATAGCTTGTCTTGCCTGCGCGACTACCGGCATCCGGACCTCTCCACTTTTTAATGACCTTCCGTTAAGGGAGTTCCTGTATACGGTCGCTTGATCCACCGTCCCAAAGGGAATGAATAATTTTCTAAGTTGGTTGTCCGTGGCGTTCAGGCCGATATTCGAGATCCGGATATTCATGTCAGCGTGTTGTAGCGTTAGGTATGCTTTTCCAAAGTGGCTACCGCCAGCTTTGTGAACTCGCTGCCATTGAAGATCCTTGACAAGTTGATATCTTTTGATTGCCGGTACTCATCTATTCTGGTTGCAGCGACGATCCTCCAGAAATTCTTTTTCTTCAGTTCGGCGTAATCCGCCGCCTGGATAAATATTCCCTCGAATGTGTTTCTTTTCTTGAAGAAGACCAGGGAGGGACGATTTGAATTTGATCGGTTGGCATCCAGGAAATACTCGATTTGTTCGGTGGTCATAAAAAAAGTTTTTTCCGTGAAATAAAAAAGCCGCCTTCATTCCCAAGCGGCTTTCCTATATTAGTTGGAAGGATTAATACCGCGTCTGGTTATAACTTTTGGGGTTATTAAAGTTTCTTTCACCGCGATCACTGAAGTCCTTCCCCGGTTTGGCTTTTGCCTCGCTAACCTTGATAGGCCGGCCGTTCACCGTGGAGCCATCCAATTCAGCAATGGCTTTCTTGGCCGCCGTATCGTCAGACATTTCCACAAATCCGAAGCCGCGCGATCTTTCGGTAATCTTATCCATAATAATTTTAGCGGACGACACTTCGCCATAAGGAGTGAAGAAATCTTTAAGATCTCCGTCCTGCAGATCGAAGTTCAAATTGGCAACATAAATGTTCATAAAAAGTAATTAATGTAAAAATTGATGAGAAGGCAAAAAGCAGAGACTAACTAGCAGAGGGGACTAACTGAATAATTAATATATACCGAGTGCGGACTCAAATAACAGGGTAAAGATACGCTTTATTTTGATATAACTGACTAATATTTAAAACCCTGGTCGCGCCAACACGAAGATCTTCAACAAAAAAACACTTGGAGCAGATTTTAAAAGATAATCACTATCTTAAATAAGCCAAAACCCTGTATATGCTCAGAAATTACTTCAAGACCGCCTGGCGCAACCTGCTAAAGAGCAAATTCTATTCGCTCATCAATATGGCCGGTCTCACCGTAGGCCTTGCAGTCGGCATCCTGATCCTGCTTTGGGTCAACGATGAACGCAGCTTTAACGGGTTTAACAGCCAGGAAGCCGACATCTACCGGGTAGAGCTTTTCGGTGGCACGGGCGCCAGCAAACAAATATGGCCGCTGATACCGTCACCGATGGGAACTTTTGCCAAGGCCGAGCTGCCACAGGTAGTCGAACAGGCACGAATTTTTGAATCTGATCTCACCACCTACTTTTACGGCGACAAGTCATTTCTCGGTGAAAAGGCCAGATTTATAGATCCTTCGTTCTTTTCGGTGTTCGATTTTCCGCTGGTGGAAGGTAATGCATCGCAACCTTTTACAGATGTGCATTCTGTGGTCATCACACAACAGACGGCGAGAAAGTTTTTTGGCGAAGAGCCCGCCATGGGGAAGGTGTTCAAGGCTGAAAACAATGAAACCTATACCGTAAGCGGCGTCATCAAAGATCCGCCACGGAATTCAGACATCCAGTTCGATCTGCTGATGCCAATGGAGAGGCTTGCCCGATTTTTACGGGAGCGCGGCGCCGACATCAACCACGACTTCGGGACGTATAGGTATATGACCTTTCTGCAACTGAGACCCGGAGCCTCGCCTGCAGGCCTGCCGGCGAAGCTGACTAAGATACACCTGCGGAATATGCCCGGAGATACCGATGCCGATTACCTTCTCTTGCCGCTGAGTAAGATGCATTTGTACAACGCCGACGGCTCCGACGCCGGTGCTCAGACCGTCAATATTTTTATGATCGTTGCCCTGCTGATCCTGTCGATCGCCTGCATCAATTATGTCAATCTGTCGACAGCCCGAGCCATGTTACGCAGCAAGGAAGTCAGCATGCGCAAGATCGTTGGCGCGGCAAAGATCCAACTGTTCCTGCAGTTTGTGGTGGAGACGGCTTTGTTATTCCTGTTTTCAGCGCTCCTCGCCGTGGTGCTGGTTAGGCTCGCGATGCCGTTGTTCAACCAGGTAGCAGGGAAACAGCTGGTTTTCGACATCACCAATGGGGCGATGTGGAGAGTGATCGGGTACACGATTGGGGCTACCCTGCTGGCATCCAGCATCTACCCGGCGCTGCTGCTTTCCTCTTTTGATCCGCTAAAGGCGCTGAGGAGCCGCTTGTCCGTTGGCGGGGGCGATGTTGTTTTCCGCAAGGTGCTTGTGATAATACAGTTCGCCTGTTCGGTGAGCCTGATCGTCGGAACGCTGGTCATTTACCGGCAGCTGAATTATATCCGGCATAAAGACCTGGGGTACGACAGGAGCCATGTCTTTTCATTCGAATGGGGACGACGTATGCGTCCTCATGCTTATCAGACGATGAAGACCCAGCTGCTTGCACTTTCGGGCGTGCAGGGAATCAGTGGATCCTCAAATTCGATTATTGATTTTGGCGGACCAGGCGGCAATGTGGATTGGGACGGGAGGCCGGCCGATCAGATCTTCGATCCCCGTCAGGTGGCGGTGGACGAGAATTTTTTCTCTTTTTTCAACATCCAGCTGGTCCAGGGAGAAGGATTCACCGGCACCATGGCGGATTCTTCCCGATTCGTGGTGAATGAGTCGGCCGTGAAAGAGATGGGGCTGAAGCATCCTCTCGGGACGCGCTATAGTTATTACCAGATGAAAGGCACCATCGTGGGTGTCGTGAAAGATTTCCACTCCGGATCGATGCGGGAGAAAATATGGTCGGCAGTCTTCTTCCGGCCGCCAAATGATTTTCTTTCACAAATGTATGTCCGGACCACGGGCGCGAACGCTGCCGCGGCAATCGAGGTTGCAGCGAAGCTGTTCAAAGAATACTATCCTGGTGATGACTTTAGCTATGCGTTTCTCGACGATTCCTTTAACCGTTTGTATCAGTCGGAGGAGCGGGAGGGGACCTTGTTCCTTTGTTTGGCGGCAATAGCGATCCTGATCTCCTGCCTCGGACTGTTTGCCCTGGCTGCCTACGAGACGCATCTGCGTTTCCGCGAGATCGGTATTCGCAAAGTGCTGGGGGCGAGTGTATCGGGCATCGTCGCGCTGCTGGCGAAGGATTTCGTTCGGCTGGTGCTCCTCGGCATCGGGATTGCCGTTCCCGTTGCCTGGTACGCGATGAAGCAGTGGCTGGCCGGCTTTGCATACCGGACCGATCTCAGTTGGACCGTATTTCTCGCAGCCGCGGTCGTAACGATCGGAATTGCGCTGCTGACGATCAGCTTTCAGTCTGTAAAGGCAGCATTAGCAAACCCCGTTGCAAGCCTGAAGACAGAGTGAAATAGAACTCGGATTTAAATCATAATTGATAATCAATCATTCACAAAATTACCATCCCATGCGCGGCCTACTATTAACTGCTGTTTTTATCGGCTCCTACTTGGGCCTTCAGGCCCAGGGCGTCACCTACTGGAGCCCGGAGCAATGCATGAAATTGAAAAACATCACCAGCGTTCGTGTTTCTCCGGATGGGTCAAAAGTATTATACACCGTCCGCCAGGCAATGATGACGGAGGATCGGAGCGAATACGTGAACCAGATCTATCTTGCCAATATCGATGGAAGTAATACCATTCCATTGACGCAGGGGGATAAGAATAATTCGAGCCCGAAATGGAGCCCGGATGGCAGCCAGGTGGCGTTCCTCAGCAACCGTGATGGTAAGAACAACCTGTATATTATTTCCCTTCGCGGCGGCGACGCCGATAAGATCACCGATGTGAAAACCGGCGTCGGCAATTTCAGCTGGAGCCCTGATGGAAAGATGATTGCCTTTATCATGACCGACGCTCCGGCCGACAATGACGATAAAAAAAAGAAAGCGAAGGACGACTGGTATTATTATGATGATGTGATCCTGCAAAACCGGTTGTATCTGGTTTGGCCCGGCGAAACCGACTCTGCAGGGAAAAAGAGATCGAAGCAGCTTACGATGGAGAACCGCAACGTGATCTCATTCGACTGGAGTCCGGATAGCAGATGGATTGTTTATTCGCACGCTAAAACACCCATGGCAAACGACGCTCAGTATGCGGACATCTCCGAGATCAATATTTCTACCAAGGAAACCAAAACGATCGCGGGTACGCCCGCCGGCGAATCAGACCCATTATTCAGCCCGGATGGGAAATACATTGCGTACGTGTGTTCAGAAAACCCGGTGGTGTGGCCTGGAAAGACCTTTATCGATGTGGTGCCTGCTGAAGGCGGCGCCGTAAAAAAATTATCGGCCACTCCCAACGATCAACCCGCTTTATTATCCTGGAGCCAGGACGGGAGCCATATTTATGTAGCCGAGAGCAACAAAACATTAACCAGCATATATCAGCTCGGCCTGGATGGCAATGAGATCAGCGAATGGACAAAGGGGTGCAACGATCTGGCAGGCACGTTTTCGATGAACGAAACACGCACCTTCCTGGGTTTCGTGCTGCAGAACACCTCTACACCGGGGGAAGCCTACATCACCCGCGTATCGACCTTTACGCCGGTTAAAATCTCTAATATCAACGCCGACATTGCCCATAACCCCGTGCCAAAAACGGAGCTGATCAAATGGAAAAGCGTGGATGGTAAGGAAATTGAGGCATTGCTCACCTACCCGTTGAATTATACTCCGGGGAAGAAATATCCATTGATATTAAACCCACATGGCGGCCCTGCCGGTGGCTATACACAAAGTTTTATTGCGACCAATCAAAATTCATATCCCATTGCCTCATTGGCCGAAAAAGGAATGTTTGTACTGCGCCCCAATCCCCGGGGTTCCACCGGTTATGGTGTCGCTTTCCGCGAAGCAAACCAGCGCGACTGGGGCGGCGCCGATTTTAAAGACCTGATGGCGGGTGTAGACTATGTGATCAAGCTGGGGGTAGCAGATCCTGAAAGGTTGGGAGTGATGGGCTGGAGTTACGGCGGATTTATGACCAGTTGGATCGTGGGCCACACGGACCGATTCAAAGCGGCTTCCATTGGCGCACCAGTCGTCGATCTTTCCTTTCAGAACCTCACCGATGACATCAACGGCTTTCTCCCCTCCTACATGAAGGCCGATCCCTGGGCTGATTGGGCGGTCTATGATGAGCATTCCCCGCTTCGTTTCGTGCAGAATGTGAAGACGCCGGTAATGCTTCAGCATGGAGAGGCGGATGCGCGGGTGCCGATCAGCAATTCGCTGATGTTCTATCATGCCTTGCAAAGACGAGGGGTGCCGGTAAGATTATTGGCTCTGCCACGTCAGCCACACGGCCCCACGGAGCCGAAAATGGTTTTCAAGGTGTCTCAAAGCAACCTCGACTGGTTTGAGAATTACCTTGTAGAGAATAAGAAAGCGTTCTAAAGTCGGTTGTAATTCACTCGGTTCTCAAACTGTCGACCGGATTGCTCCTCGCTGCTTTAATCGTCAAAGCGCTCACCGTCCCGAGTGCGATCAGCAGCGCTGCCATGCCGGCCAGCACGAATACCCACCAGCTAATCTCAATCCGGTACGCATAATCCCGTATCCACCGATGAAGTGCCAGCCACGCCAGCGGCCAGGCGACCAAATTGGCGATTAGTATCAGCCTGACAAAATTTTTGGACAGCAGGTAGACGACATCCTTTACGGACGCGCCCAGGATTTTCCGGATCCCGATTTCTTTTGCCCGCTTCTCCGTAGAAAAGGATGCCAGCCCGAACAGCCCCAGACAGGAGATAAGGATGGCCAGGCCCGCCATGATAGCCACTATTTGGGAGACCTGCGCATCGGTCCTGTATAACTCCTTATAATGATCGTCGAGGAACTGGAAATCAAAGGGATACTCCGGGAACACTTTTTTCCAGGCGGACTCAATAAACGCGATGGCCGGTCTGGCCTGTCGGCCGCTGATCTTCACCGACATGGTGCCCCACATCCCTCCCGTTTGAACCATCAGGAACATAGGCTGGATCTTATAATGGAGGGAATTGAAATTGAAATCTTTGCAAATACCAATGATGCTACCCAGCGTGTCACCCCCGAAATGTTTGCCAATCAATGAAGACAGCGGCTTTTCAGGATGATCTTTGAGTAGTTCCCTTGCCAGAATTTCATTGATGACAAATTCGTTTCCATCCGCGGATTTTGCGTTGGAGAAGGACCGACCCGCCAACAACGGGATCTTGTATACGGTGAGATAGCTTGGATCCACCCACAAACAAGGGGTGACCAGTACCCGCAGCGGGGCGTCGCCCGACCAGTAGCCAACGCCCAAAGTTACCAGGGGACTTCCCAGCTGGGCAAATGCCCCCGTCACCCCTGCCACCAGCGGACTGGCTAACAATTCTTGCTTGAGCAAACTGAATTTCCGCGAATTGTTATCACGGAGGTGTACGGTGATAATCTGGTCCCGATCAAAACCGGGATCCTGCGTCTCCATATAATTTAGTTGGCGAAAGACAAAAATGGTGGCGATAACCAGGAAGATAGCGCTGGCGAACTGCCCGACTACGAGGATATTCCTGAAAGTGCCCTTATTTTTCCACATGGCTACCCCTTTCAAGACTTTTACCGGCTGAAAGGAAGACAGGTAAATGGCTGGGTACAGCCCCGATAACACGCCAAGCAGGATCGTGCCGAGGAACACCGTTACCAGCAGCCCGGGGTGCGATAGTAATAGGGGTCTCAGATCCCGCCCGCTTAGTTTATCGACATAAGGCAGCATGAGGTTCACCAGCCCCAGCGCGATAACCAGCGCAATCAGCGAAAGCGAGACCGACTCCCCAAGGAACTGAATACTTAGTTGCAGGCGCGACGCACCGATCGATTTGCGAATGCCCACCTCTTTACCTCGTTCCGCAGACCGGGCCGTGGACAGGTTCATGAAATTGATGGAGGCAATGAGCAGCACCAGGAGCCCGATGAGGATCAGGATATCCGTATAGCGCTGATCGAATTTCTGGAAATTGACATGCTCATCCTCGATATCGACGGCATTGGCGTGGATGTCCTTTAACGGCAGGAGGAACAGGTCGTAACTTAAGGGTTGGCTTCCAGACATCCGATGCTTTTTCAGGTAAGCGGGGAATTTCCGTTCCAGTGCAGCCACATCGGTATGAGGCGCGATTTCTATGTAGGTGGTTACTCCATGGCCTTGGGACACCCAGTCAGGTTTGCAAATGCTACTAATAGATTGCAGTGCTTCAAATTGCAATTGAGAATTACCCGGCACATTTTTCAGAATGCCCGTTACAGTGAATAGAAGGGTATCTTCCCCAAAGTGCGACACGGTCTTGCCTATTGGGTCGGCATTGCCGAATAAATCCCGGGCCGCCGATTTCGTCAACACGACGCTGTTTGGTTTTTGTAGAGCCGTTTGCCGGTCTCCTTCCAGGAGCGGAAAATCGAATAGGTGGAGAAAGGAAGTGTCGACGAAGAATATCTGCGGAAAAAAGACCCGTTTCTCGCCGTACGTCATCTCGTATTGGCCGTAATCGTCCACGCGGGTGTAGTTTACGACTTCAGGGAATTCATCTTTCAGCGTCGGTGCCGTCGAGAACTCGGTACCTCCGTACTTCTCGGAAGTTTTCGTATCGGCGTTTTTTTGAACCACATTAAGCCGGTAGAGGTTCCGGTGATGCATGCTGTCGAAACTGTTCTCGTAAAACACGAACAGGAAAATCACGATGCAAGCGGCGATGGCGGTAGCAAGCCCGACGATATTGATCGCGGAATACAGCTTATTGCGGGTAAGGTTGCGCCAGGTGACGACGACGAAGATCTTAAGCATATCCCGTCTCGGCGAAGAATATGCCAAGACCATAATAAATTTAAAATCAAGCACTTGACAACTCGGCCAACCCTGAACCTGTCCGGATAATGAACAGTCGTTGTTCGCTATCGCACAATTGGTCGACAAATCGATTCAATTTGTCGAATAGATTTACGGGTTTACCCGAACCCAGCTAGTTTCCAGGTTCAGGATGGATCGTTTCCAAACCCATAAATAGCGTTTCCTTTTATGGGGTCAATTCGGCCGCATCATACAAGGAATTCCTAAAGAAGTACCCGAACGCCCAGCTTCTCATAAAAGACAATTACCGGCATTTTATCCACTTCGACGTCTCATCGAAGCAGAAGGCGGAAGAAAAATATAATAATGTAAACATCTGGAATGATAGCACCATTGCAACGCTTGTGTTCAATTACAGCTTTTGGATAGGCGATAAGGAAACGAATTGGGGTATAGAAACCTGGCAGCTATTATTCAATGGAAAAGAATGGAAGATCATGAGCGCGCTGTTTTCCGCAAACGACCAGAACATACAACCGGACCCATTTAATTGGTATCATTAACTACAGGGCTGGTGTCCGAAACGATTACTTTTGCTCCGCAGGCCGCATAGAGCAATTTCCTTGAAATCCTTCACCGGATTGTTAAAACCCTTCGAAAGAAAGAATGAAACGTGTTCCCTTTGCTTCCTCCGATTGCACATCTACCGTAGCATGATTTGCCTTGAGAATATCTATTGTTGTTGACAGCCCCAGCCCCATTCCGCCGACCTTACTGGTGAAATAGGGCGTAAAAAGGTTTTTCAAATTTTCTTTGCTGATACCGATGCCGTTGTCTTCTATTTCTATTAGACATTTACCATTGATTGATCTCGTAATCAATTTCAATTTTCCCCTCTCCGGGGGCATGGCGTCAACGGCATTGATTATGATATTTACCAGGGCGATCCTTATTTCCTGCTGATGCACGAATATTTTACAGTCCAGAGTCGAATAGTCCTTCCTGACGGTAATATTTTTGAGTAGGATCCGGTCTTCAGCGAGGGCTAGTGCCTCGTCTAACAGTTGGTGCATCGTATATTTTTCCAACTGCATTTCACCTGGTTGCCATGTTTTAAGCAGATCGGTTATTAAGTCGTTGATTTGCCCGGAGGCTTTTGTAATTATGTCCAGGTAAAGCATCTGATCAAGTACTTTGGTCGGGGATTTTAGCATTTGTACTGCCAGGTTTATAGTTGCCAATGGATTCCGGACTTCATGAGCCAAGGCCGA
>DATMLR010000334.1:0-3875 GCA_035570015.1 Puia sp. | reverse complement strand
TCGACAATCGCCCTGCCCAGGGTACGAGCGAATACCGGCTGGTGCTGGTTGATCGCAATGGCAATACCGCCTACTCCCCCGTAAAGGCCGTTCGCATCGGCTCGATGAGCGCGGTCAGTGTTTACCCCAATCCTGCTTCGGATTATGTGAACGTTACGCTGAGCGGTGACGCTTCGGTCAGCGCCAATATCCGGCTAGTGAACCTGGCCGGCCAGGTGCTGCTGGAAAAGACGGTAACCAATGCTGGTGGGACGACGGTTCCGCTGGCGGTAAGCTCCTACCCCTCCGGTAACTATCTGATCGTGATAACGGGATCTGACGGCAGCAAACAAGTAAACAAAATACTTATTACTAAGTAGTTTTTCTTACCAGGAATAAATTTCGAAACCGCTCCCTTCGGGGGGCGGTTTTATTTTTGAGAGAAGTTTGAGGGAAGTTTGAGGGAAGTTTGAGGGGAGTTTGCGGAACTCCCGATAATGAATCGTATTTTTCCTATCTCCGGCTTCATTTTTGATAAGAATCCTGCACCTCCCCAAATCTCTTCGCACTGCACGACACCCGTAATCTGTACCGGGAAATTTTAATTTGCCTAACTGCTAAATTAGTAAAATAAATAATGGGTCAAATCAGTTTAATTAAGGCTGCAACCCAATATCCTAATAAAGATGAAAACTAATCGTCCTCTTGTCCTGAAAAATGTGTGCCTTGCCCTGCTGGCCGGATTGGTCCTTGGGCAGAGCGCCGGGGCGCAGAGTCCGGGCAATCAAGTAACCCGGGCCTTAGATACAGCCTTGACAAGCGATGGTTTCGGTGTCTTTCACGTTCAATTCCCCCAATTCAATCCTGACTCCGGCACGCTGGTGTCGGTACACATCTCGGCGCTGACCAATACGATGTACGGGTTTACTCTTCGGGACGCGGACTCGGTTTCCGCGACTTATGCTTTGGCCGTCGGCATTCAGGATGAGTTCAGCGGTCCGGCTTTACCCGCAATGTATTCGAATGTGACCAACCAATCGCTGGGTAGTTTTCCGTTGACGCCGGGCGCGGGAGTTACACAGGCGCCGATGAGCCTCCTCCAGAACAACACCTCCGCCGACACGGTGACGGTGGTCACCCCTTTTCTGGGCACTGGTCAGGTCAGTCTGCGGTATCAGGCTTTTACGTTCACAAACCTGAATTCCGCCAATAACGCCCCTTATTATTATAGCGCCGGGATCGCCAATTCGATAACTTTTTCTGTCAAATACGTCTACAACAAGAACACCGGAGTCCTGCCTGTCGACCTGACGGCCTGGTCCGCCATACCTCTGGGGCCGCGGACAGTGCAGCTGAGTTGGTCCGCAGCAGACGAAACGCCGGGCCGGCAATATGTGATCCAGCGCGGCAGCGGGAACAATCCTTTCCGGGACATTGCCACCGTTCCTGCCACAGCGGATGGGAGCGCCGCTCAATATCACTACCCGGATGAACTCCCCCTGAATGGCAATGACCCGGTAAACAACAACTTGTTTTACCGGCTGCAGATCCAGGATGCCACCGGGCAGGTGACTTATTCCCCGATCAGGGAGGTGAAGCTGGATGGCCTTTCTACCGGCGTACAGGTCTATCCCAATCCGGCGACGGATTTCATCAACCTCGTTCCGGATATGACCGATGTAACGGATTGGCAGGTCGACGTCCTGTCTGCGGCGGGTATCGTGATCCAACGGAATGTTTTTATGCAGTCTAAGATAATGACCGTCAATTTCCAGAACCGGCTGGCCGCGGGGACCTACTTTATCCGCGCCACAGACCTTCGGGGTCAGCGGAGAATTTCAACGACTTTCCTGGTGCCGGGATCGAGGTAATTCAAATTACCCGCAATAGGGTATTGCAGGAGACCGGAAGGAAATATACTTTTGTAGCATGAAAAACAGATCGCCTATTACCCTCGTCGTGCTCCTTTGTCTTTTTCTTACTCCCTCATGCAGCAAGAAAAGCAGTCCGGCTCCCGTCTGCCAGATCATTACCGTAACCGATCAGAACGGGTCTGCCACGACGACCTACAATATTACCTACAACAACGCGGGCCAGATCTCTACCGAACAGTATTCGATCAGCGGGACCAACTACAACCGGGTGTTCACCTATATCGGCGCTATCGAAATGATGACGACATCGGACGGCACCAACATCGTCTCCGATTCCATTACGCTGAACAGCGATGGGTTGATTGCCAGCGATTATACCACGAATGGGACAAACATCACCGTGACGACCAATACCTATTCCGGGACTGAATTGCAGAAGCAGGTGATGGTGCAGAATGGCGGCACGCCTAGCACTACGACCTTTACCTGGACAAACGGGGATGTGACAAGCGGTTCGACGAGCTCCGGCAATGCTACTTACAGCTATAATACAAAAGCAAGCGAGAGCGGAGATTACTGGTCGATCGTTCAGCTGCTCAATTATGGCGCTCCATTTGTCAGGACTGCGCAGCAGTTGATCGGCTACCAGGTCGGTACGACGGTCGAGAACGTCAACTACACTTACGACAATACCGGGAAAATCACTGCGGTGACCGGGACCACGGGGTCGAATGTCGAGAATATCTCGTATCAGTATTCGTGCAATTAGGGTGAACCCCGTGGGGGATGGCCATTGCGCGCGGGAAATTGGCGCGCGGGCGGTAACTTTGCGGAATAATCTTTCGGTTATGCTGCAGCTCCCGGTCTATCTCGACTATAATTCCACTACACCCTGCGACCCGCGGGTGGTCGAGGCGATGCTCCCTTATTTTACCGATCGGTTTGGGAATGCGGCTTCCCGCAGCCATGCGCGAGGCTGGGAAGCTGAGGAGGCGGTGGAACTGGCGCGCGAGCAGGTTGCGGCGCTGGTGGGTGCGGAGCCGAAGGAGATCGTCTTTACGTCAGGCGCGACGGAAGGGGATAATCTGGCGATCAAGGGAGTTGTTGAGGCGTATGCAGCTAAAGGGAATCATATTATAACGGTGGTAACTGAACATAAGGCGGTGCTGGACAGTTGCCATCATATTGGGCGAAACGGGGCCGAGATCACCTGGCTTTGCGTGGATAACAAGGGGCTGATCAATTTGCAGGACCTAGAGGCGGCGATCCGGCCAACGACTACCCTGATCGCCGTGATGTTTGCCAATAATGAAATTGGGGTGATCCAGCCGATCCGGGAGATCAGCGCGATCGCACGCCGGCATGGGGTGCTGTTCTTTTCGGATGCGACGCAGGCAGTCGGGAAGGTCCCGGTGGACGTTGGCGTCGACGGCATCGATCTGATGGCGCTGAGTGCCCATAAGCTCTATGGCCCAAAAGGTATCGGTGCTTTGTATGTCCGGCGCCGGGGGCCCCGGGTCAGGCTGGCGGCGCAAATGGATGGCGGCGGCCACGAGCGGGGCATGCGCAGCGGGACGCTGAATGTGCCGGGTATCGTCGGTCTGGGGAAGGCTTGTGTGCTTTGCGGGCAGGAGATGGAGACGGACCGGCAGCGGATCCAACCCTTGAGGGACCGGCTGGAGCGGGAGTTGCTGGCGCTCGAGGGCGCGCTGGTGAACGGAAGCCGGGAGCAACGGCTGCCCCAGACCACTAATATTTCTTTCCGGGGGGTGGACGGGGATGCCCTGCTCGCCGGACTGGGGAAGAATGTAGCCTTGTCATCCGGGTCGGCCTGTACGTCCGCTTCGATGGAGCCGAGCTATGTGCTGAAGGCCCTGGGGTTGGACGATGATCTGGCGCATGCGTCGTTACGGCTGGGTCTGGGTCGGTTCACGACCGCGGACGAAGTGGACTACGCCATCGGCGAGATCGGAAAAACCGTCAGGCGGTTACGGGAGAGCGCGGGCGTGCGGGAATGAGGTT
>DATMLR010000333.1:0-7168 GCA_035570015.1 Puia sp. | reverse complement strand
TTTTGGAAGGCAATGGTTTAATTTTAGAGCACATAAAACATCAAATCAATTATGGAAGGAAAGAAACCGAAAATCTTGTTGTGCGAAGACGACCCCAACCTGGGGATGGTGCTGAAGAATTACCTGGAGCTGAGTGATTTTGATGTGACCCTGGAACGGGACGGCCGGCTCGGGCTGGCAGCTTTCCAGCGGGAGCGGTTTGATCTCTGTCTGCTGGACATCATGATGCCGCATATGGACGGCTTTACGCTGGCGGAAGAGATCCGGGACGTGGACCCGGATATCCCCCTATTCTTCCTCAGCGCCAAAACCATGAAGGAAGACATCATCCAGGGCTATAAGCTGGGCGCGGATGACTATATTACCAAGCCCTTTGATAGCGAAGTGCTGTTGTTAAAGATCAAGGCGATCCTTAAGCGCAATGACGATATGAACAGGGAGTCGGACAATAAGGAATTCGATCTGGGTTCTTATCATTTCAATCCGAAACTGCGGGAGTTAAGCCACAAGGGGCAGACGCAGACGTTGTCGCCCAAAGAAAATGAGCTGTTGAAAATGCTGGCCGAACACATGAATGATCTGCTGCCGCGGGAACAGGCGCTGAAGAAGATATGGGGCAGCGATACTTATTTCAATGGTCGCAGCATGGACGTATACATTGCGAAACTGCGCAAATACCTGAAAGATGACGATCATATCGAGATCGTGAATATACACGGCAATGGTTTCCGGCTCGTGGTTCCGATAAACGCTTAGTTTCCGAACAATTCTCCTTCCCTGCCTGGTTTCTTTTTGCCGAGGTGCTCGTAGGCTTTTGCGGTCACTTCGCGGCCGCGGGGCGTGCGCATGAGGAAACCTTCCTGGATCAGGAACGGCTCGTATACTTCCTCCAGCGTGCCGGTCTCTTCTCCAACGGCTGTTGATATCGTAGTAATGCCGACGGGGCCGCCTTTAAACTTCTCGATGATCGTCGCCAGAATGCGGTTATCCATTTCATCCAAACCATGCTCATCGACATGCAGCGCCCGCAAAGCATGCTGGGTAATACCCAGATCGACCACCCCGTTGCCCAGCACCTGGGCGAAATCCCGGACCCTGCGCAGTAATCCGTTGGCGATTCTCGGGGTGCCGCGGCTTCGGCGGGCTATCTCGGCGGAAGCGTCCGACGTAACCCTGGTTTGCAGGATACCGGCAGAACGCAGGATGATCGATTGCAAGGTCTCCGCGTTGTAGTATTCCAGCCTGGATTTTATCCCGAAACGGGAAAGCAGTGGCGCAGTCAGCAATCCACTCCGCGTCGTGGCGCCGACAAGTGTGAAGGGGTGAATATTCAATTGGATGCTGCGGGCGTTGGGACCGCTATCGATCATAATATCGATGCGGTAATCTTCCATAGCGGCATAGAGGTACTCTTCCACGACTGTGCTTAGCCGATGGATCTCATCGATAAACAGCACATCGTTCGGCTCGAGATTGGTTAGGAGCCCTGCGAGATCGCCGGGTTTCTCGATAACGGGTCCCGATGTCTCTTTAATATTGACCCCCAGTTCATTGGCTACGATCCTCGATAAGGTGGTCTTACCGAGGCCGGAAGGACCATGGAAAAGGATGTGATCCAGCGCTTCTCCCCTCATTTTAGCCGCCCGGATGAAGATGCGCAGGTTTTCGATCAGTTGGGGCTGTCCGGCGAATTCATCGATAGCGGCGGGGCGGATATTGTTCTCAAACTCTTTATCCGCAGGGGTTAAGGAATTCTTATCGCTATTGAGATTGAGATTGGACATAGAACAAAGATACCGAGGGGAAGGGATTCGAGGCGCGGGAAGTATTGTTTTTTGGAAATTTGAATTTGTCTATGCAAATTAAAGGGATATCTATTCGTAGAATGCTGGGGCTCAAACATATTCTTTTACAACTAACTTTTAATTTGTCTATGCAAATTGCAAAGTTTAGATTTACTGATGCCCGCGCGCCGCGCAGGGGTGGAATTTATGAAACCGGTGAAAAAAGAGAAGGCGGTAGACAGCGTGTTTGCAGAGTCGTTGTATTTTGCCAGCGGCGCATTCGGCCGGGCGGTTGAGAAGTTGGCAACCGAATGCTGGAAAAAATCGGGGCTGACCCCGAGCCAAGGAAATCTGCTGCTTCATTTGATCCATGACCCCTATTCTTTTCCCTGCTATATCAGTTCGGATTTGCGCGTAAATCCGAGCACGGTTACTCGATTGGCGGACCAGTTGGAAGCAAAAGATTTGGTTTATCGTATGCCAAGCGGTCATTGGAACCATCTCGGGGTAACCCAAAAAGGGCTCCTGCTTCTGCCTGCTCTTCTTGAATCCAAAAAGGTTTTTGACGATCGATGTATCGAACTCTTTGGCAAAACGCGGGCCCGGAAACTGGCGGTTTTTCTGAATGAGTCAACCGACAAATTGACCAGTTATCAGGGCAACCAACAAAGTAATACCGATCTTGACAATTGAAATGACAAACGATATGGATACGCCCGAAACCCGAAGAAAAGTAGAGGAAAAATATCTTCAGAAGTCCATCACCTATGATGCCTATAAACAACTGGTGGAGGACCTGTTGGCCGCGGGGAAAGCGACCGGGCCCCAGCAGTCGGAAGCGATGGTCCATTATTCGCAGCTCAACGTGCAGCGAATGCATCGCGTGGAGAAGACGATCCAGATCCTTCCGGAGGTAAAAGAGCAGCTGCTCCGCGTTAGCAGGCCGCAAACCTGGCTGGTACTGTCGGAAGGATGGTGCGGGGATGCTGCACAAAGTCTGCCGGTGATGAAAGCGGTCGCGGACCTGAACCCGAAGATCCAAATGTGTGTCCTGTTGAGGGATGAGAATCCGGAGCTGATGGACCGTTACCTGACGCGTGGGGTAGCCCGGAGTATTCCCAAGCTGATTGCGGTCGACCCGGCAACCGGGGGGGAACTATTCACCTGGGGGCCGCGGCCTGCAGCGCTGCAGGAGTCGTTCTACGGCATGCAGTCCGAAGGGTTGCCCTACGACGTGATCAAAGAAGAATTACAACGGTGGTACAATAAGGACAAGACCGTGACGATTCAGCGGGAGCTGTCAGCGCTGCTGAAGGCTCAGGGCTGACGCTGCCACAACACGTCCGCAAACCATTTCCTGGTGTCCAGGAAGGTGTGGATGGGCTTGAAACCGGACTGGCCGCCCATCTGCGCAGTTTCCGCGAGGGTATATTTTTGCGAGATCTCCATATGCAACGGCTCGTTCTCCCTGAATTGGAACACGTTATCGCCAATATGTACCACCTGCGCCGTGAGGCTGACCAGGTAGCTTTTGCAGGTACCGCTGCCGGGATCATAGACCGGATAGTGCTCGAATTGGTCGGGATTGAAGTCAGCGCCCAGCTCACGGTTGATCCGGTGAAGCAGGTTGAGATTAAACGCGCCGGTGATGCCCTGGTGGTCGTTGTACGCGTCGAGAATGGTCTTCGGATGCTTCTTCAGGTCAAACCCGATCAGCAACAGGTCACCCGGGTGCATGCGGTCATGGAGCTGGCGGCAAAAGAAGGTCGCCTGCGGCATGGTCATATTGCCGATATTGGCGCCCATAAAGAGCACGATCTTCCGCCCCGATGAGAAGGTGCTGACCTGTTCCATTTTTTCCATATATTCCCCGTTAAGACCGTGCAGCCTCAACCCGGGAAGACTGACAGGGAGACGCTCGTCCAGCCAGCGGATCACATTGGAAGAAATATCAATGGGATAGTAGATGAAAGGGATCTTTCCCTTCTGCAGTTCCTTTAACAAGTGCCAGGATTTGGTTGCATCGCCCGGGCCCAGTTCGATCAGATCGAACGAATTACCATATTCGCGGAAAAGATGGACCATGTCGGGCGACTGCAGCTGGAGAATCTCCATCTCACACCGGGTAGGATAATATTCCGGACAGGCCATGATCTGCTGGAAGAGCTTCTCTCCCGTTTCGTCATAGAAATACTTCGACGAAAGGTATTTGTTCTCCGCCCTCAGTCCGCTGACGACCTCATGATAAAAAGTGGCGGGAGCCTTTCGGCCGTTCAGTTTGACGGGAGTAGTCGATAACATAGGTCTAGTTTTAACAATTTACAGGAACAATAGTTCGTCAGATGGCGCGTGGCCAGATTACTTAGCAACCCGTATGCCAGTAAACTGCCATCGTAAAGGCGGATGGAAGAAATTGCGGTATGTCGGCCGGCTATGCCCCGCCGGAGTCGCTACCGACGCGCCTCTAAGGACCATTTGGCTGACCATAAACTTTCCGTTATATTCTCCGATAGCCCCCGGGGCCTTTGTAAATCCTGGATAAGGCAGATATGCGCTTTCCGTCCACTCCCATCTTTTTCCCCATGTGAAACGTCCGGATGCGGCTTCCCATTCCCACTCGGTGGGTAAGCGACACCCTTTCCAGGCCGCATAAGCGGCGGCCTCATAATAGTTGATATGGCAGACGGGCTGCTCAGGGTTGACCTGACGGAGGCCCGCCATAGTATAATATTGCCAGCGGCCGTCGATAAAATGCCAGAAAAGCGGTGCGCCTGTCCCGTGGTTCTTCACCCAGTCCCAGCCTTCGGCGTGCCAGTAGCTAAAATTTTCGTAACCGCCTGCGTCGATAAATTCAAGGTATTCGCCGTTCGTGACGAGGCTGGAGGATAGCTGAAACTCGTTCATGTACACCTTATGCGGAGCGAGCTCATTGTCAAAACAAAATCCGTCGCCGCGGTATCCGATCTCGTACATTCCGGACGGAATGGTCAGGAATCCGCCATCTCCCGCGCCCCCCATTTCATCGATATCGCGGTCCGACCACGCAGGGAAGAGCGGATTATGCCCCAGGATATATTTGATATCGGTATACAAGAGCTCCTGGTGCTGTTGCTCATGGTTCAGGCCCAGGATAATCAGCTGCTCCAACGCGGGATCGGGTCCGGCCGCGATCAGCGCCGTCATCGCTTCGTCTACATATCGACGGTAGGCGTACACTTCATCCACCGACGGGCGGCTCAGGTTGCCCCTGTCGGTCCGGACGACGCGCGCTCCGATGGTCTCATAGTAGCTGTTGAACACATAGTTGTAATCGGGGTTGTAGGGTCGGTATCCCGGCCGATGCGGAATCAGGATAAACGCCTCCCAGAACCACGTGATATGCCCCAGGTGCCATTTGGGCGGGCTGACGTCTACGATCGGCTGCACGACGTAATCTTCCTTTTGCAACGGCCGGCAGATGGCTTCACTGGCGGCACGGACCGCCCGATATTTGTCCAGCAGGTTCATAACTTATCTTTTTTAAGGTAGTCGGCCAATTCCGATATCGTATGTATCCCTAATTGCTGCGCCTGCGTCCGGCGCATCATCAGGGCATAGGCGTTGTTGAAACCGATGGGATCCAGCCATTCAAGATCATAAAGTGTTTTGAACTGATGCTGGACATAGGCGTAAACACTATCCTTGTTGGCGGCAACGCGTTCGGCATCGGCGACGTGCGGCGGCCGGAGGATCGCCAGCAGCGCGGTGCCGGTATATTCGGGATAAAGATCGATCTGGTTATTGACCAGCGCTTCGAAGCAGATCTGTGTGCCGCCAAGTCCCGTCTTGCTGTCCACCTCAAGGTCGGTAAATCCCCGGATCAGTTCGGCATACATATCGATGAGGATGTATTGCTCCGGGAAAATCTTGGAGCCGAGGCGGACCTTGCCTTTGGCGCCGTTGCGCGCAGAGCGGTAAAGTCCGTGCGAAACCAGGAAATTGTGGGCACATTTCTCGGGCGGTTGGTGCTGATATTCGACCTGGTAATTCAGCGCGGTCATCACCGAATCATCGATCTGACCGGCCAGCTTGTTGAGCACAGGCGCCAGTTCCGGGTATTGCTGCAGCACGTTCCTACGCACTACCGGCGCGGCGTAGTAGGGCGGAAAGATCTTTTGGTCGTCTTCAAGGACGGTGAGGTCATAGGCCTTCAGCCGGCCGTCTGTACTATAGCCGCTGATGACATCCAGCTTGCCATTATAGATCGCTTTGTACATCACTGCATCGCTGATGACGACGGTGCGGATCTTCAGACCGTAGACTGACCGCAGTCCGATATCCCCATCCCTTCTGCCCATGAATTCCGGCGTAAAACCGGCCAGCAACCGACTACTATTGCCAAGGGGCAGCACATAGAATGACGCCAGTACCAGGATGACCAACGGCAGGACGCGGATCGCGGCCAAACGGCCCCTGGTTCCCAGGTGTTGCAACCGGGAAAGAAGGAAATCCAGTGCGATCGCCAACAGAGCCGCGGGTATCGCCCCCGCCAGGATCATATTCGTATTGTTGAGGGCAATGCCGCCAAAAATGAATTCACCCAGACCGCCGGCGGCGATATAGGCGGCCAGCGTACCGACACCCACATTGATGACCGTCGCGGTCCGGATTCCCGCCATGATCACGGGAAAGGCAAGGACCAGGTCTACCCTGAACAGGCGTTGTGCGCCGGTCATGCCCATCGCCACCGCCGCTTCGCGGACACCGGGGTCAACTCCGTCGATCCCCGTATATGTATTTCGGATAACCGGCAGCAGGGCATAAAGAAAAAGTGCGGTGATCGCCGGTAGCGGGCCAATGCCGAGCAGCGGGATCATAAAGCCCAGCAACGCAATACTGGGGATGGTTTGCAGAATGCCCGCGATCCCAAGCACGATGCCGGCGGCCCGGCGGCGTCTGGTGATATAGATACCAAGCGGCAATCCGATCAGCACGGCGATCAGCAGCGAAATAAAGGTCAAGCCGATATGCTGCACCGTTTGCTGAAGTAATTTGGCAGACTGTTGATGCATGAATTGCCAGAGGCTTTCGGATTGGTCCATCAGTGGGGTGTTTTCCTGAAGTGATCGAATGCCCGGATAAGGGCCGGATAGTCAGCGGCGCCAATCCTTGCGGCTTCCAGCTGAAACCGCTGCTCATCGAAGAAATCGCGGACATAATCGGCGGCAGGTTCGAAAAGCAGTTGATCCGGTGTCCCCTGTTGCACGACCCGGCCCTTATCCATCAGGAATATCCGGTCGGCCAGCTCGAATGCTTCCTGTACATCGTGGGTGACGAGGAGCGTGGTGGTGGACCGCAATTCGTCCAGTTCCTTAAAGTCTTTCCGGACGTGGGCCCGCGTGATC
>DATMLR010000332.1:0-42201 GCA_035570015.1 Puia sp. | reverse complement strand
GAGCAGCCGTATACTTATCCATGAAGTCGGGGATGAACACATAGAACTCAACCAGCCAGAACGCAACGTAGATCGTTGAAGCAATAAGGGTGATCCCCAGGGCCAGCTTCAGGGCCTTGGCAAAGCCGATCACGCCGTCGTTGTATTTGTCCCTGAAATTCCGAACCCCGACATAGATCAGGGAAAGGGCGATGACCATCGATGCATAACCCAGCAGCATTCCCTGCTTGATGTCGTGGCCCTGGTTGGCCCAAAACAAGCTGAGCGCCATCAGGGTCCCAACGATAATCCCGGAAATCGAACCGAATACGAGGATGTTCCTTTTCATATAAAATGTTTTGTTGAGTCAAAAATGGGGGATCGCTTTTTCATTCGGGTCATCCTTTCGGGTGATTTTGAGGCAGAAGGCTAAAATCCTACTTTAGGAGGATTTTACTATAGGATGATATTCAGCTTCTTGGCTTTGTCAACTGCCTGGGTCCGGCGCCGGACATCCAGCTTTTCGAAGATGTTGGCAGAATGGGTCTTGATCGTATTAAGGGAAACGAAGAGCCGGCTGGCGATCTCCTGGTTGCTCAGTCCTTCGGCCATCAGTCGCAGTACTTCGAGCTCGCGGGCGCTTAGACCCAGTCGGGCCAGCTCTTTTTCGTTGATTGTGCCGGTTTTTACATAGACCTCCTTTTCCACGATGACGGTCTTCCATTTTGGGCGCGCCAGTTTGATCGCCAGCCAGACCCCCAGTCCGGTGAAGACGATCGCCAGGGCCCCGCTATACAGTTCGATCGCCCGGTCCATGACAATGAACTTCCATTCCAGCCAATTGAGCAGGAGCAGCAGCAAAGCAAGCGCCGCGCCATACAGAAAGATATGTTTGTACCGGGCAAGGAAACGCAGGAACATGGGGCGTTGTTGATCACGCCAAATTTACGGGAATTAGCCCTTAGTTCCCGGCCGCCTCCGGCGTGTTGGGAATCTCCTTTTCCTCCTCCTTGTCTTTTTTGAATTCCAGTTTCCCGAACTTCCAGGTGAAGTTGATCCCGAAGGACCGGTAGGGGATCTGCCGAAGACTGTTCAGTGTAAAATTGCTGCCGGCTACCGCGGTTTCCTGGTTGACGTATTGGCCGATCGGATTGGTAACGGTAAAGGCGATGCTGCCCTTCTTGTTCCAGAACTGTTTCCGCATGGCAACGCTGTAGGTGGTGAAAGAGGGGTAACGGCCCTGGATCTCATTGCGGGCGGAACGGAAATTACCAAAAAACTCCGCGATAAATGTCGGACTGAGCTGGTAGGCGGCATTGAGGTTGATGCGATAGTTGAAGCTGTTTATCGGCGGTCCGCCAAGAGACCCGGTCACGATATAGCGGTCAAATACCGTAATATTCGATCGAAGGTTTAGCTTTTTCCCCAGCGGCACCGATCCATAGATATTGAACCCGTAGTTGTTCTCCGACCCGATATTCATTTGCGTGTTCACCGATACATCGGTATAAACCGAATCTCCGAGGGTGAAGCTGCTGTAATATTGAATGAAGGGTTGGATATCATGATCGGAGCGATGGTAAAAGGCCACGATGTTCAGGGCGCTGCCTTCTTCGAAGGATTTGCTGTAGCCAAGCTCGAAATTGTAGGCGTCCTCCGGCTGGAGCAGGGGGTTGCCGCGGGTAAGGTTTTTGGGGTCGCTGGCGTTGGTGTACGGGTTCAGATCCCGGTAGTCGGGGCGCTCGAGCCTCCGGGCGAAACTCAGCTTGAGAGTTTGATCGTGCGGGAAGCTATGGGACAGAATTACAGAAGGCACCCAGCTGTTATAGCCAGGGATATACGTATCGGCGACCTCAGAAAATGAAGCGTCGGTCGTCGTCCGTTCAAATCGAAGGCCGGCCTTGACATCCAGGAAATGAAATGCGGGAAAGGTCAGCGATACATATCCCGCATAGACATGACGATCGTAAACCAGAGAATCCGACTGTGAAGGATTGTACGGATAGAGACCCGTCGAATCGTCAAAAGAATAGACGGGTGAATTGCTGGTGATCCGCCGGAGCTGGACACGGCCGCCGGTCTCCAGCCGGACCTTCTCGCCGAATGGTTCCGTATAGTCAACCCGGATATTGGTTTCATGGTCATAGCCGGAACTGTTCCCAATGGACCCGGCATACGCTGAATCACCGTCAGGAAGGCTTTGCAGTTGACCATAGGAGGCCGTGTTCCGACCATAGGTACCGTCGACGGAGACATCGAGCTCCCGATCCTCTACGGAAAAAGTCCGTTTGTAACGCAGGTTCCAATCGAGGGAGCGGGCGCGGAACTGGCTGTTGTTGCCCACGAGGCTGTTGATTACATCGGCCGGCGCGGTTGCCGGGGGCGCATAATCCGTTTCCACCTGCTGGTAGGAGCCCCGGTTATTGTTGCCGAAACTGGCGTATTGCAGTCCGCCTGAGAAGACGTTATATTTATTCGCATCCCATTCGAGGTTCAGCCCGGTCTCATAGCCGTTGCGATAAAAGCGGCTGCTGCCGTCCTGAAGCAGGTTGCTGGACAGGCTGCCTGTCGAGTCAAAGGAATTACGATTGGAAGAGTTCAGCGTAGTAGAGGTTAGCTGGGCGTTGCCGCTAAAGAAGCTGTTAAGCCCGAACTTTCCGTGACGGACGTTGAAGTTGAAAGAGCCGTTCTCGAGACGTGAGCCGGCGGTTAGGCTGAGATTCCCGTTGATCCCGTTTATCCGGTTATCTTTCAGGATGATGTTGATGATCCCGCCCGTTCCTTCCGCGTCGTATTTGGCGCCTGGACTGGTGATAACTTCGATGCTTTTGATCTGGCTGGCGGGAATCGATTGCAGGGCATCGGCGAGGCTATTGCCGAAAATGCTGGAAGGTCGGCCGTTGATCAGGAAAAGGATGTTGGTGTTGCCCATGATGTCGACATTCCCGTCCACATCGACCGAGACCATGGGGACTTTTTTGAGGAGGTCGGTAGCGACCCCGCCGAGTGAGGTCACGTCCTTTTCGGCGTTGTAGACGATCTTGTCGAGCTTGTTCTCTACCAGCCCTCTCGTGGCGGTGACCGTTACGGATTGCAGGTTCGCTGCCTCTTTGGAAAGGAGGATATCACCGAGGGTAGTGCGTTTCCCATCGGCAGGGATGGGTCCCAGCTTTCGTTTGGCGTAGCCGATGCACTCTACGGTGACGAAGAACTCGCCGGTGCGGGGCGCAGCCACGCTGAACTCTCCCTTGCTTCCGGTCATCATCCCGCCGACGGGCCTCGCGGCATTTGCCGCGTAGACGGAGATGGTGGCGTATTGGATCGCCTGGCGGGAATTGGAATCGACGATCCGCCCGGTGATCTGCGCGTTCGATGGGTACAGTGAACTCAATAGTAACCCCAGTAAAGCTAATTTCCTCATGATTTCAATTGCTGACAAAGCTGCAAGGTGGCCCTACAATCTGATGAAATACTGACTTCAGAAAAACCGACTTCAGAATTACTTCAAAATCTCTTTAGACCTTCGGGCACCTTTTGCTTATGTACACATTCCGATTCCGCTCTCTGCTGCTGGCAGCCTTGCTCATCGCTCTTCAGTCTCGAGCCCAGGACAACTACGAAATCCAGGTATATGCCTCCCCGACGGTGGGGAAAGACACGACGATGGTAGAATTGCACAGCAATTACAGTTTTATCGGCAATACCGCCTCCCAGGGTGTCGTCTCCACCAACCATATGGACCGCGAGACGATCGAGATCACGCATGGATGGAATTCCTGGTTCGAAACGGGATTTTACATCTTCAATGACTTTGGCGACATGGGGCGGACCAACTATGTCGGAAGCCATCTCCGGCCGCGGGTCATGGCGCCGGCGCAATGGAACTGGCCTGTAGGCGCCAGCATTTCGTTCGAAGGCGGTTTTGTGAAGGACGGTTATGATCCCGATATCTGGACGCTGGAGATCCGCCCGATCGTTGATAAACAGCTGGGGCCGGTCTATCTGGCATTAAACCCGGTGGTGGACCTGACCTTCGTAGGCGCTGACGCCGGAAGGGGTGCGATCTGGGCGCCGGACTTCAAATTCAGCTACCAGATCGGCAAGGTCTGGGCTTATGGCATCGAATATTATGGTTCCTGGGGACCAATTACGCATTTCGACCCGATCAAGGAGCAGCAACATCAGTTGGCCATCTGTGTGGACGCCGACTTTGATCCGCGCTGGGAGTTCAATGCGGGGTATGTTTTTGGGCTCACACCCGCGATCGATCGCAGCATCTTCAAGGTTATTCTGGGTCGGCGGTTCGGTGGCAGCAAGCATCATTCGATGCGGACGAAGCTCTGATTTCCGAGTATAATGATCTGGTTCACCTTGCCGCTCTCCAGGATGATCTGAAGCGGGAATGATCGCTGGCCGTTATTAAAATAGGTATTCGTAACGGGTTCCAGCGTGATTTCTTTTTTGTTCCAAAGCTCCTTTACGATAAGACTCTTGTCGGCGGCAATCAACTGGACCATGTTATCAGGATCCTCCTGGGAACGAAACTTCCCTTCATAGGTCTTCAATTGGGCTGCAGAAAGCGTTGGTTTCTCCACCCGGACCCAGTGATCGCGGCCGAGCGCCAGGAATTGGTTGTAACGCCCCTGCTGGTCCTGCGAAAAGTCGAGGGTAAACCGTGGAAAATCTTTTTCGAAAAATTTCCCTTCGGCGGATGGCACGAAGTTCTCCCGTGTCCCGCCGTCCCATTGCTGATGGATCGTCAGGCTATTGTTGTCCACGGTCAGCTGGACATATTGGGCGTTATCTTCCTTCAGTTGATAAAGGCCGGCGAATTTTTGCAATTGCTCCGGGGTGTGCGCCATTTCCTGCAGAACAGCCGGCTTGTAATTCGGTACGCGTACCCACAGCCCATTGTCAGGACTCACATCCACCTGGTTGACCGCTCCGGAAGGTTCGCGGTGAAAGACGAGATGCAGCGGCCCATTTTCGCCTTGTTCCCGACTGACAAAAGCAAGACCGGTATCCGGCAGGAGATGTGCGGATCCACCATTCCAAAGGAGCTTGGCGAAGACGATACTGTCCTGGGCAATGAACTGGACAACCAGATCTTTATTGGACTGGGACTGGAAGTAACCTTCGAGTTCATGCCATTTCTTTTCCTGGCCGATAGAATGGAGCGCCGGAAGGAAAAAAACGAAGAAAAGAATACTATTTTTCATACCCTTATTTTATCCAGATTCGATAGATCAGCCAGGCGACGATCAAGCCGAAGGCTGCCACGATCAACCCAGCGGTCCGGCGTCTCTTCAGGAACAGGATCAGGATCATCCCGCTCAGCGAGACCAAGGTCAGCAGGATCGCGCAGACATCGATAAATACCGACCAGCCATGTCCCGTGTCCCTACCCTTATGCAGGTCGTTGATCAGACCCACGAAACCGGCGCTGGTCTGCGACAGTTCGTATTTTCCGCCCGGCCGGCTGATGAAGGCATCGGCTTCAAATCCCGGTCCTTTGAAGGAGACGCCGATCTGGTCGTCATCGATTCGAAAGTCGCTTAGCGCAGCATGGATATGATGCGTCTCGCGCAAATATTCGACGATCCGGAGCTTTGCGATCTGCGCGGTGTCCTTCGCGTTCACCCAGCTGCTGTCGAGCCGTCCCTGTTTGCGGGTCGTGGCCAATTGATCCCCGAACTTGTCGGCATGGTTGAGGGTCAGACCGGTTGCCGCGAAAAAGAAAACGATCGCAAAGCTGAGCATCGACAGATAGATGTGCAGCCAGCGCACCAGCTTGGCCGTCCTTCTTTTCCAGGCGAGGTCGCGGTTATTGGCCATTCGTCGATTTCCTATAGTCCAAAGAAGCCGAAGATATCTCGACATTGCCGGTCAGGTTGATGAACTTTGGCTGGTTGTCGCAGTCGATCTCCTGCCGCATGATCTGGTAAGTGCCGTGTTCCCGAGCTACTTCGATCTTGATGATGTATTTACCCGGCTTCACCGGTTTGCCCTGATCGTCATTGCCATCCCATTTTAGCGTGTATTTACCGGCGGGGCGGGTAGCACTGGTGATGGAGCTGCCGAAGTTCGCGTCGGATCGATACGTGTCGCCATAGCGCAGATACCACGATTTGAGTTCCCGCAAATAGCGTGTTTCGCCGCGCCAGACCGAGATGGCCCGGACGGAAGAATGATCCTCATCCTCTACCCAAACCGCTACATAAGGTCTTTTGTAGTTGTTGGCACCGACCTGCATGTTAACCTCGAGGTTGACCAGCAGCTCAAAGTTCCCGGGGACATGTGCGGGTTGCGGCGGCGCCTTTGTTTCCAGGTCTTTCCACCCGGGGCTAGCTATTCGGTTGCCCGCCGCCGTGATGATCAGGTATTGGGCGCCCGGGATGGTTGCGGCGAGCCGGACGCTTTCCTCCGGACTTAAAACGTTAAAGGCGGTAGCAAGCGCCCCGGCATCCGTGGCATTGGGCGCGACGACGGTTGCGCTCAGGATCTGGCCTGCAGGCTGCCCCGTGCGCGGGTCGACGATATGCGAATACCAATGTCCGGCGATGAGCTCGCCGCGGCGGTAATTGCCGCTCGTCGCAACGGCCTGATTGCTGACCTGCACCTGATCGATGGGATCGGCGTTCTCGGCGTCGTCCTTGGGGTCGCTGATCAGCACCGTTTCGTTGACGTGGCCGGAGATCACCAGGTCGCCGCCGATATTGACGATGATGGCATCAACCCCGTCGATGGCGCGGCCGGCGTCGGCGGCATGCCGGATAATATAGCTTTTCGCAAAAGAGTTCAGTATCAGCGGGGCGTTGCTCAGATGGGTCGCCGTCCGGCCGATATTGTCCAGTCTCCAATGGGGCTGTTTTACCTGGTTGACGGCCTGCGCCAGGTCGGCATCGGAAGGCAGCCGACCGTTTGCCGCCGCCTGTTTCCAAAGTTTGGTAATGACTTCAGCGGAGGCGTCCAGTGCGCCGTCGGTCCGGACCCGCCACTGGTCAAAAAGGCCAAGTACTTCAAACAGCTCCGGTGAGACCCGTACCGGGGTTTGTACCGTTTTCATCCACTGGCTGAATTCGCTGTGAGGGTCGTACCCGCTCAGGATATCCGACAGGCGGCTGATCTCTTTGAGGACGGCAGCTTCCGCTTTTTCTGAGGCAACGGCGGAACCGGCTGAAACCTTCAGCTCCAAAGAGGTGCCGAGAATATTCTCGTAGTGGGAGACGAACAGCCGGTAGGGTTTGGCTGAGCCGGGCGGGAAGGCTTTCCCATTAGAAATACTAACCAAAAAAACTGTAAGAATACTGAAGAAACGCAGCATGAGCAAAGGTTTAACGTGTTCCCTAAAAATAAGGAAATAAGACAACGGAATCGCCAATTAGTTGCAGACGCCCGACTTTTAACGGACCCTTACATATTTTTCGATGATGATGTGGTCGATGTGTGCGGCATCGACTTTTTCGATGCCCGTCTGGATCAGGGTGTCGTTGTGCATCTCGACGGTAAATGTAAAGAGTTTGCCTTCCCAGTTGCGGTCCGCGTAATAGTCGAGATGTTCCGTATACTGGTTACCCGACAGCGTATAATTGCCCCCGCCGCCGTCGAAATGATTGGATGAGTCCTTTGGCGGGTTTTTGTCGTGACGCAAAAAAGTAAAATGTGTGTCGTTGATGATCTTGATCATCCGGAAATCGCTGGCATAAGGGACGGTGTCCTTTCCGGTGATCGTCATTCCGGATACGAGTTGCCAGGTGCCGTTCAGCCGGATTCCGGCAGCGTCGGAATGGATGCAGGCGTAAATGGAAAGGCAGGAAGCGAGAAGGACAAAAGCGAAAATGGTGTTGAGTTTCATATGTTTAATTGAAATTCGGGCGCCGCCCGGTTCAGCCGTGAATATACAATTTTGGGAGAAAATCCTAAAAAGGTCTTGTCCCGAATATATAAATAGTTTAACTTTAAACTATCGCCCATGGCGTAATGTTATAACCAAAACACTCCCGATCATGCCCGAAAAAGAACGTACCGAACTGGCCGTCGACCTCGGCCGGGCGGTGGCTGAAATGAGAAATCACATCAATTATCTGCTTCAGGAGAAGATAACGGAGCATGCGCCGCACATTAGTTTTGAGATGGTAGAGATCCTGGCCTGCCTATGGAAGGAGGACGGGGTGAACCAGCAACAGCTCGCGGCTCTAACGGTCAAGGACAAGTCCAGTATTACGCACCTTGTGGGAAAGCTGGAAAGAGAACTGCTGGTTTCCCGGATCGGCGACGAGCGGGACCGGCGCAACAAGCTGGTCTATCTCACCCCGGCGGGGCGGCAATTGCGGAAGAAACTATATCCCTGGGTATTGGAAGTATACGAGCAGGCCGTAGCCGGTGTCAGCGGTGACGAGATCGAGTCTTGTCTGCAGCTGATCAGAAAAATAACGGAAAATGTACACGTAACGATTTAAAACCATGGGTAATGAAAACGATCCTTTTGCCGGTCGACTATTCGGCCGCATCGCACAATGCCGCCCGATACGTCGCGGAGCTTTCCGCTTTGCCGGAATATCAGATCGGGCGGATCATCCTTCTGAACAGTTATTTCGTCTCTATCTATGAGCAGATCCTGCCGACGCCCGACTTCGTCCAGATCGGAGAACAGGAAATCCGCGAAAAACGCAGTGGATTCAGACGGCATCTGCTGGATGTCCTGGACGAAATAAAGCCGCTCGCCGGTCCGGCGGTAACGATAGAAACAATAGAAAGCAAAGAACCCTTATTGCGGTCCATCCTGAACGCTGTCGCCTTCCGAAAGCCGGACCTGCTGGTTGTTGGCAGCGGTGAGGATAGTGAAGTAGATGAACACGTGATCGGGATTGCGCGGATCAGCCCGGTATCAGTGCTGATCATCCCCGCCGGAAAGCTGTTTGAGGGCATTCATAAGGTACTCCTCCCCTGCGATTTTCGAAACCTGGCTTGTCTGTCACCGCTCAAAGTCATGCAGGAAGAAGTGTTTTGGCGCACCAAGAAAGTGCTGGTCGTCAATGTAGATCCGGGATTCCGGCGCTCGGAGCCCGATGGGCCATTCCGCGCAGTCAGCTCTAACCTTCAAAAATACCTGGCAGGCATCGATTGGGAGCTCAACTACTCCGATGAACCCAATACGTTGCTGGGCATCCTGAGATTTGCCCAGGATAGAAGCGTGGATATGATCATTGCACTGCCGGGAAAGCACAGCTTCTTCTACAAGCTGACCCACCGCAGTATTTCACAGGCGCTGGTCAGGAATGCGGAAATGCCCGTCCTGATCCTCAAATGAGTACGGTTGCCTCCCGGCTCAAAATCTGCCCAGGCGAAAAAAAAAATTTTGAAACTATAAAAATAGTTCTACCTTTGAACTATAAACATAGTTCAAGATGAAAACCCTCACCCGGGCGGAAGAACAAGTCATGAGAGTCCTGTGGCTGCTGGGCAGCGGCTTGCTGATGGAGATCGTCGAAGCCATGCCCGAGCCAAAACCGCACAAGAACACGGTCGCCACGATCTTGAAGACAATGGTGGACAAAGGATTTGTCCGCATCGAAACGCTTGGCCGCATCCACCGCTATCATCCGGCGATCTCAAAGGAAAATTATTCCCGGGATACGCTGACCACCATGACCAAGTCGTATTTCGACGGGTCGTTCAGCAATGTTGTCTCCTTCCTCGTGGATGAAAAGAAACTGTCGGTCAAGGAGCTGGAATTATTATTACAACAACTGAAGAAAAACAAAAAGTAGTATGGATACGCTCCTCTCCTATCTAATCCGGTCGCTGCTGATCAGCGGGCTGATGCTGGGGTACTACCTCACGGTGCTGCGCAACCGGAAGCTTCACGCATTCAACCGGGGGTGGTTGCTTTCTTCCCTTCTGGCCAGCCTTGTGCTGCCGCTGATCCGACTGGATTGGCTGACCTGGCATTCGGCGGCCCGGGTACAAGTGACCACAACCATTGAAGCACATCCGGTGGTCGTAAGGGCCTTCCCGGTGATGACGGTTATCCTGCTGGCCTGCGCCGTCATCAGTGCCGTGCTGGTGGCGATCCTGGTTGTCCGCATCATGCGCGTCTACCGGCTCAGGCGGGGCCACCGCATGCAGCGGCTGGAGGGCTGCATGTTGATCGAAGTGCAAGACCGGCGGGCGCCCTTCTCGTTCCTAAAGAACCTCTTCTGGCAGGAAGGCGCCGATATCCGGGATACCGTCCACCGGAAGATCTTCGACCACGAGCTGGCGCATATCCGCGGCGGACATACGTATGATATCCTATTCGCGCAGACGCTGGCGGCGATATTGTGGTTCAATCCTTTCTACTGGCTGATCCGGCGGGAATTGCAGATGGTACACGAGTTTATCGCGGATGGGGCAAGCATAGCGACCGGCGATACCGAAATCTTTGCGCGGATGCTGCTGCAGGCGTACGACGAAGGGCGATATCTCGATCCATCGCATCATTTCTTTCATTCACCCATAAAACGAAGATTACGTATGATCAGTTTATCCAAATCTCCATCCCGATGGCGGATGGCGCTGGCCCTGCCGGTTCTCTTTACGGTGATGGTGCTGGCGTGCAGCAAGGAGCAGAATGCTCCGGCGCAAGCGCAGACAAAACCGCTACCGGGAGACGCCATTAAAATAGCCAAAATTGTCAGGGACTCGGTTCAGAGCATCAGCTTGGTATATATCACCGGAAACGCGAAAAAGAACGGGCAAGCACTCCGCCTTAACCCACCCCGGATTACGCTTGATACCCTGGGTTCGAAGTTGAATCTTGAGCTCCAGCAATTGGATGCGATCAAGATCGAGGGGAAAATGCAAGAAGACAAGGCGCCTCCCCCGCCTCCGCCAAAAGTACCAGCCAAGGATTGAAAATCAATCATTTGTAAATTTAACGCCGCGGACCGGTTACATTCCGGCGCCGGGCGTTTACTAATTAGGAGATCGAGCCCTCCGGAGCCCGGTCCAGCTTGAATTTGTGGAGAAGATTTCGTATTTTGTCAACGTTCGACCCTAAATATTCCGTCCCGATGAAAAAGAAATTTAACCCGATTTCCCTGCTGGGATTAGCAACCCTCCTGATCCTGGCCTCCTGCCAGAAGTCTACATCCGACCTCGACATTACCCCCGGCGGTCTCCGCTCGGCTCCCGGTTACAACCCTCCTGTGGTGCTGATCACCGACAGTTCGGAGATTGCGCCGCCTGCACAGCCAAAAGCGCCGCTCCCGGCCGAGACGGCGCCGGAAAACAGCTGTCCTTCGCTGCCGATCTATGGCGATACCATCATTTATCCCCAACCGACACACGGTTCCGATTATATTGTCAATCCCGTTAACAACCCCGGCGCCGGTAAATATCTGTCCTGGCCGGTGGGCATGGTGCTCGACTCCACGACAGGAGCGATCGACGTAACTGCCAGTCAGACCGGGATGAAATATATCATGGGATTCGTAGCGAGCGGGACGACCGATACCTGTCTCAGTTATCTCACGATCGGCGGCGCCGCATATGCGGACAGTGTCTATGTGCTGAGTGAAGGTGAAGACTATGCTGTCCCTTATTTCGAAGCAAACCCGAAAGACCTGAACCTCTGTCTGACCAGCAATGCCTGTAGCTTTGACGTCACCGGCTCGGCGGCAGCTCAGCATGTGGTCGTCAACAAGAGCACCGGTGCGATCAACCTGGAGCAGACCTTAAACGGTCCTCCGGGACTTGGCGGGCTGCTGGGCGGCGCCTTCGGTATCCTGCCGGTCAACGGCCAGACCATCACGACCACGATCTGGTACAAGATCGGCGATGACCCGAGTAACAATGCCTTGCAGAATATTTCGGTCCAGTTTGTCTATTACGAACAACCGTCGCTGATCAATAGTGGCCTCCTGGGCACTGTCATAAACAAGCTGGACGAACTGACCAGCGGGAATGTGATCAGCACGTCGAGCAACCCGCGGCCGCCGCTGGTAGTTATCGTCCGACACAATTAACACGTTGCGAAGGCCGTTGTAGTGGGCATGGTGAAGTGGTGGTTGACAGCGGCCCTATTTATGGGTCTCACTTTCCTCTTCGGCAATTCCGGCGATCCTATCGGCCGGATTGCCCTTTTATACCATCGGTCCGACAGCCTTTTCCAGCTTACGAACAATACCCCGGTCACGGATAGCCTGGCCCTTGTTGGATTCAGCCGCGTGATCGCCGGGCTGGAGGCGGTGCCGGAAGGCAAGGGGAAGGACACCCTGCTTTTCCAATCCTGGTTCAAGAAAGGGATCCTGCTCGATTCCCGGTATGACTATTCCGGCGCCAAGACCGCCTATTGCCAGGCCCTGCGCTACCATCCGCAAGCCGATTCGCTGACCTTTGTGTTGCAAGTGTATACAGGGACCAGCTATTATAACCTCAACTTCTTCGATTCGGCACGTTATTTCCTGCTTGACGCCGAATCCCGGGCCAATCTGTATGCCGATTCAGCCGATAATGTCCGGCTCTACAATACCCTTGGGGTGCTTTATTTCGATAACGGGAACTATCAGCAGGGCAGGGACTATTTCAGCCGCGCGCTGGAGATCGTCAAGAGCCGTGCGCCTTTTGATACCGCTTCCGCCGTCAGCCTCCAAACCAACATCGCAACCTGTTGCTATCACCTCGGGCTGTTCACCGAATCGCTGAATATCTACCGACAAATCCTCCCCTACCACGAAGCCGATGACCCGGTCTGGCTCAACATGGGGATGGCCTTCGAGTCTCTGGAGAAGTACCGCGATGCGCTCAATTGCTTCCGGAAAGTAAAAGTGCGGAATATCCCCGGCGTCCTCAATGAGATCGGGTATTCGCTGACGCAGCTTCACCGGACCGATTCTGCGATCCTTTTTCTCAACCGGCTGGACGCATTGGCTGCAGGAACTCCCGGGGCGGCCGCCTTGCGGATCAATGAGCTGGACCGCGGGATAAACGATCTCTACCGGGCGGACCTGCTGGCCTCCGGCACCGACTATCTCACCGCATTGCAACAGCTGCAAAAGGCCATCATCATCTTTTCCCCGCACTTCACCGATCCGGATATTTTCGCTAATCCGGCCAATTTCACGGGCTCGTTTGCCTCCTACCGGCTGTTCGACGCGCTTTTCAAGAAAGCGCAACTGCTTATGCAGCTGTACCGGTCACAACCCCGCGATCAATGGCTGCTGGCCGCCTACAATGCCTATAGGGCAAGCCTTTCGATCCTCCGCTATATCGAGAAAAGTTACGACACGGATGATGCCAAACTCTTTCTTAAGAAACGAAACAGCGCGGTCTACCGGGGCGCCCTGGAGGTCTGCCTGGAACTCGACCGGCTTCACCCGGACAAGGGCTATCTTGAGCAGGCCTTCCTGATCAGCGAACGGAACAAGGCCTCGGTCATTTCAGCCAACCTGCAGGAGAGAAGCCATGGACTGCCGGGTAACGGGTCCCTGCAAAAAGAAGAAGACATCAAATACAATATCGCCCGGCTGGATGTCCGAATGGAGGAAACGACAGAAAAGGCCACCCTCCAAGCCATCGCCCAGCAGAAAGCAGGGTATGAGATCGCTCTGGCGCAGCTCCAGCAGAAGCTGGAGCGCGATGGGAACTATTACCGGCTGAAATATGAGGATACGATCCCGGGGATCCGCACGCTACAGGCGCATCTGGGGCCCAACCAAGCGCTGATCAGCTTCGGTCTGACCACGGACGCGCTCCATGCCTTTCTGCTCACCCAATCATCGTTCCGTCATGTCCGGATCGATTCACTGGCCGCACTTATCAGGGACGTGGCGGACTGGCTGGGGCTGCTGAAGACAGTAGAGAACGGCCGGAAGTTCAAAGGCGGCCCGCTGGGGGAGCGCCTTAGCCGGCAGCTCATCCGGCCGATCCGGGCCCTTATCCCCGATCAGGATGACTGGATCATCGTACCCGATGGGTTCCTGTACTTCCTGCCCTTCGAATCCCTCCCCTCCGGCACGGAAGATAAGACGATGCTGGAGACGACGACGATCAGCTATCAATTTGCATCCCGGCTGGTCATTCCGCCAGAGCCCCGGGCGGACCATCAGGCCGTGGAGACCGGGGTGCTGGCCTTCGCCCCATTCACCGGTGACCGGTTCCTGTCTACCGGAACCTATCGGTTCCCGCCATTGCCGGCATCACAGGAGGAGATCGCGGGGCTGCCGGGAATTCATTACCTGGGCCGGGAGGCGACCAAGGCCCGGTTCCTCCGGGACCTGAACCGCTATCCAATCCTGCATCTGGCGACCCATGCCGTGTCTTCCGCCGACAATGCAGCCGGTTCCTTCATCGCCTTTTATCCCCGGTCCGATACGCCGATCGAAGACTGTCTGTTCCTGGAGGAATTGTACGGGCTGGATCTGAACAAGACGAAGCTGGTTGTCATCAGCGCCTGCGAGACCGGGCAGGGCGAGCTGGTCAGCAATGAAGGGGTCATATCGCTGGCCCGGGCCTTCGCTTATGCCGGCTGCGCCAGCTCGATCAGCAGTCTCTGGAAAGCCGATGATCAGGCCACTTCCTTTATTCTGCAGCGCTTCTATGTTTATCTGGAGAAAGGGTATAAGAAATCTACGGCGTTGCGGCAGGCGAAGCTGGATTATCTGGCCAGCGGTACGGTGAACAAGAGCCCGGCTTTCTGGTCGCATCTGGTGCTGATCGGGGATACGGCACCGTTATACCCGCGGGGCTTCCCATGGTGGTGGGGATTGTTGCTGGTTCCGGCAGGCGGTGGGATTTGGTGGATCATCCGGAAAAGAAAAAAGCCGTTGATTAAACGGCTTTTCTCTGGTGCTGCGCGTGTTTAATGGCTATTGGTGTTTGACTATTGGTAACGTGGTTGATTATTTCAGATCTTTATAAGCGGCGATCCGCAGATCGAGACTTGACATCCGGACGACTACGTCGTGATACAGGTGCGTCTTGTCTGCTTTGATCTTGTCCAGCAGGGGCATCGCTTCCTTGACATCATTCCGCGCCAGCCATGCCATCGCCAGGTAGAACTCGGATTCATCTTCGAAATAGTCGGAACCCGCGAGGTTATTGGCTGCTATGACTTGCTGGAACATGCCGATGGCTTCATCATACTTCTTTGCTTCCATATCGGCCATGCCTTCGAGGAAATAGCTTTTATTGTTCTTTACTTTCTTCTTTTTGAACGCATCGTCAACGCCGGACCAATTCCGCGCCTTGTAAGCTTCTTCCATATCGTCCTGGGCGGTCGTGGCGCCACGGCTGGTATTGAGATCGTAAGAAGTGTAATAGGAGGAGTACATGCCGGATGAGCTGGTCACGGTATATTTATAGATCGCCGTGGAAGCGCCGATGACCAGGACGACTGCGGCTGCCCGAAGGGCGAGGCGCGAGATAGAACGGACGACCGCGCCGCCAGGCTGAACAGCGGAAACCGATGCAGTCTCCGGGCGATGCGCCAGCCATTCTGCTCTTACCGTGCTGACCTTTTCGTACAGCGCAGCCTGCTCTACCGCATCTACGGCAAGGCGAAGCTGCTTCCATTCCTGGCTGGTCTCCGGATCGGCTGCGATCCGCGTGTCCACATCGGCAGAGCCCTGGCCCGTATGGGTGTTGTCGAGATGGTCGATCAGTTGTTCGCGGTTCAGTACCATAGTAATCATTATTTGGTTATTTCATTCAAGGATACCGCAATCGAAGGATGGTTTTTCATAATTTCCGTCAATTGCTGCAAGCACTTGTATTTCTTATTCCGAACTACCTGTTCGTTCTCGTACGGCAGGTAATTAAGTATCTCTTTCATGGACAGATTCTCATAGTAGAACAGCGTTAGTAGCTTTTTGCATGGTTCGCCCAGCTTGAAGACCAGGTCGCGCAGCTGTCGTTTCTTCTCCGTTTCGTTGATCCATTCGTTGATCCCGTCCTCACTTTGCGGCCTGCCGGATTCGAATCGTTGCTCGCGGAAATCGGTCCGCATTCGCTTTTTCTGTTCATTTCGCCAGATATTTCTTGCCACCGACACCAGGAAGGTTTTGATACTGGCCTCCATCCGGAACTTGCCCTGTTGGACAATATTGATAAAGGCGATCACCGTTTCCTGGAAGACGTCGTCGGCATCCTGTTCACTGGCTCCGTAGCTGATTAAGAAAGAACTGACGATGTCGGAGTACTGCCGATAGAGGGATAGAATGGCATCATTGAGAAGTGTTTTGTCGATGACCGCCACTATCAATTCGCTATCGCTAAATTTTCCTTCGACTTTCATATAATAGTAGGTTCTGGAGAAAGGGATGTAACCGGCAAATCGGAATTTTTGTTACCATTCCCTGCGATACAACGAAAACCGATGTCATTCAATTGTATAACATGTAGTTAGGCGGGTTAAAAAGCGATGAAAAAATGGCTTAATAGGACCACTCTAGGGGTTTTTGGGTAGTTTTTCGGCGGGTTCAATAGTAATTAAGGAGCAATTCGGTCATATCGGCCCGATTCCAGCGGGCAGCCCAGCCCAGGGGGGTGGACGAGAATTCCGGTTCAATGGCATTGGGGCTGGCCCCATGGTCCAACAACCACCTGGCTGCCTCTACCCTTCCCATGGCGACGACGATATGCAGGGCAGTCATTCCGAGCCCATTGGTCCCATCGATGGGCACGTTATGCTCCAGCAGCAATTCCGCCATAGCCCAGCGGGGTTCGGGGTAGCGCAGGGTGTGCATCAGCGGCGTGAACCAGCAGGCGAAGGGCATAAAGCCATTGGGATCGCCGCCGAATTCGATAAGTAGACGGGTGATGTCCATCCGGTCATGATGGATGGCTTCATATAGTCCATGTGTCGCCCACCGGGGATGTTCGGCCAACATGCTCCTTACATGGTCGATATCGGGGGTATAGCCGCAGGCGATGGCAAAGTCGAGGCGGCGCTGTTGTTCGGCCGTGGGCGGCCGGGTAGGAGGCCAATGATAGGGCGGAGCGGCGGCGATGGCGTGTTCCAGCAAGGCGACCATATCGTTCCGGCGCCGGTATTTGGCTTTGGCCAGCGGCGTCTCGTCCCCCAGCCTGCTCCAGCCGGGTGCGGCGGGATGTGCACCGCAGCGAAGCAGAAGATTGACCATCGGAAGGCTGCCGCCGCGGACGGCATAATGGAGGGGTTCATAGTAGGCATATTGCGCGTGAATGCGGGTGGGATCTTCGACCAGCATGTGCCGGACCGTGTCGAGGTCGCCGGTATACACGGCGCTCAACAAGGGCCAGGTATCGGAGCCCCAGATGGCATCGTCAAAATAAAAAGGCTTTGGCAGCATGGTTTCAATCGGTAAACCTAAGGTACCGAAAATGAAATCGTCCTCACAAAAATTTGAGCCAGCGTTTTTCCCCATGGGCGTTTTTGTATCTGGCGAACCAGCGGCAAAGAAAATACAGGAAGAAAATATCCATCGCCCATTCCAGATACAGCAGCCAAAGCGGCCAGCGATGGTCCGGCGGCATCCATACGTCCGGCGCCGTCGCATACCAGGACGAACCGCCGGAACCTTCCCTGAAATAATTGATCATCATACACCCGAGATGTATGGTCGGAATATGCAGGAGGTAAAAGAAGAGTGGAACACGACCGAAGACCAGCAGGACCTCTTTGATGATCCCGCCGATTCGCGACAACCGTCCAGTGACTCGTTCCGCCCACGGAAGCACCGCCACGAGCGGGCCGAGCGTCATGAGCAGGAAAAGCGGGGAGGCGGGATATTTCCGCTGATTCAGCAGCCGAAGCAAGAAGGGCAGCTTCGAACCCGGTTGGCGGGCTGCATAAATGCAACCGATGGCCAGATAAAGGGCGATCGCCGTTCCTCCGATCCAAAGACAGATGCGGCGACGCCCGGCGGGATCCAGGCGGAACAGCGGCCCAATGCCGTAACCCATGGCCATGACCCCGATCCACGGCACCAGTACGTATAAAATGACCACACCGGGCGGCCATGAAAGACCGGATGGATAAACAAACTCCCACAAATAGCCGAAGGACTTCTGGAGTGAGGACGGCAGCAGCCCCGGCACATCCGCGAAAAGGGTTTGCCCGGCGACGATAGCGATCCCGATGATGCCAACGACAATTGGAGGAAAGGCGCTCAGGGCCGCCATTCCGATCATACACCAGCCCAGCATCCAAATGATGCCGGCCAGCGTGAAATGGGCGTAATCGAAGTTGAACGTCCAGCTGAACCGGATGACAGTCAGTTCCAAGAAGACCAGGAGGAAACCACGAAGCAGCAGATAACGTACCACTTCTTTGCGGGCACGCCCGTTACGGAACGCAACTCCTGCGGACGCCGCACCTCCGCTATGGGCGAAAAAGAAGATACCGGTCCCGGCCAGGAAGGCAAAGGCGGGGGCGCAGAAGTTGGTGACCCAGCGGGTGAAGAACACCCCGTAATCGGTACCGCCCGCCGGGATGCCGGAATACACCCGGACATGATCGATTGCCATCAGGACCATGACGATACCCCGCAACAGGTCGACGGAAATGATCCGTGTCGTTGGACGAGAAGGTTGGCTACTATCGGTAAGGGTCATACGTGGGTGATTTTTACCTTAATCTAGGGAAAGGCCTCCGGACAAACTATCTTTTTTGATATCCGACGGAAATGGCGGGGTATTCTGCAGGAATTCCATGAAATGAAGGTATATGGAAAAATTATTATATACATTTAACCCGGGATCGTTTTATATTTAACCATGCGGCGTCACCTTCTGTTCCATTTCCTTTTCTGGCTGATGTATGTCGCCTTTACCCTGCTGGACATGCAAGGGCTCAGCCAACGGCTCGGCTGGCCGCTCAGCCTGGCGCCGCTGCTGGTCAATTGCGTATTGACGGCGTTGCTGGTGTACGTCCATATGCTGGTCCTGATCCCGGTCCTGTTGGAAAAGAAACGTATCCTCTGGTATATCGCCGGCCTCGTAGCGCTGGTTGCCGGCTACACCCTGCTGCGGAGCCTTTCGCAAAAATACTGGGATGCGGTTGCGTGGCCGGACGAACCAATGGCCGTCAGTTCGTATTTCAAATGGAATGTTTTCTATGCGGACTGGTTTGTGCTGATCTCGACGCTGTTGCTGTTCACGCAGAAGTGGAGCGAGCAAAAGCAGCAGGTAAAGGAGATCCAGATCGATCAGCTGCAGACCGAGCTGAAATATCTTCGGCTTCAGGTGAATCCTCATTTCCTGTTCAACGGCCTCAACACGATCTACGGATATATCGATTCAGAGAACGTGCAGGCCAGGGAAATGATGGTACAGTTCTCGGATCTGTTGCGGTACAACCTCTATGAGGCGGATGTCGATGAGATCGCGCTTGGGCGGGAGATGGACCACTTGCGGAACTATGTGGCCCTGCAAAAAGCGAGGAGCAATGACAATATGGAGATCGGGCTGGAGATCGCGATGACCGATCCAGGAGTAAAGATCGCGCCGCTGCTCTTTCTCCCTTTGGTTGAGAACGCCTTCAAACATGTGTCAAGGGACGACCGGCAGGTCAACCGGATTCAAATCCGGCTGCACCAGGATTTGGCTGGGATCCGGTTCGAATGCAGCAATACCTATATTGTTTCCGTGCCCGGCGACGGGGGAATCGGCCTGACCAATGTAATCCGGCGGCTGGAGCTATTGTACAAGGGCCGGTATACGCTCGGTTTCGATAAGGGAGGGAATATTTATTTCGTGAACTTAACGATCAGGCTATGAAAAAGCTGCGGACGATGATCATTGACGACGAGCCGGTAGCCCGGAAGATCCTCCGGGAATTCACGGCAAAGATCCATTTCCTGGAGCTGCAGGGTCAGTTTGAGAACGCGGCGAAGGCCCGTGCTTTCCTGGGGGCCCATGACACCGACCTGATCCTGTTGGATATCGAAATGCCGGAGCTTTCCGGGATCGAATTCCTTCAGGGGATGGAGGTCCGGCCGCTGGTCATCCTGACGACCGCGTTCCCGCAGTACGCGCTGGCGGGCTATGAGCTGGATATCATCGACTACCTGCTCAAGCCGTTTGCCTTCAGCCGGTTCCAGAAAGCGGTGCAGAAGGCGTGGGAATTTCGGCAGATGAAGGAGGCGGTGAGACCCGGCGCGGCGGATACCTTCATTTTTGTGCGGAGTGACCGGCGAATCGAGAAGATTGAGCTAAAGGAGATCCTTTACATTGAGAGCCTTGGCAACTATGCGGGCATCTATACGGAAGCGAAGAAGATCATGGCCTATCTGACCTTGAAGAGCCTCGAGACCCAGCTGCCGCCAACCGAATTCCTGAAGGTCCACCAATCTTATCTCGTCAATTTTGCCCGCATCACGGCGATAGAAGGCAATGAGCTTCGGCTGGGTCAAAAAGCCTTGCCGATCGGCCGGAATTATAAGGATGCGGTAATGACGATCGTACAGCAGCGGTTGCTCAAACGATAATTAAAAACCACCACTATATGAAGAAGATCTGCGTTATCTTTTTGTTGCTGGCTGCACTGACTGCCGGCGCCCAGCAACCGAAGGCCCCTCAAACCCTGCGCGGCGTGCTGCTCGAACAATTCCGTGACACCTGGGTCGATGAGGACTGGTTCGTCCCCGTGATGAAGGCGCTGGATGGAGTGACCGCCAAACAGGCCGCGTGGAAACCTGCGGACTCGGCGCATTCGATCGGCGAGCTCGCCTACCATATCTGGTATTGGAATAAGGAGCAGTTGGATAAGTTCAATGGCCGTAAACCGGCCCCCTTCTCCGGTAATAACAATGAGACCTTCACCGGATTTACCGAAGACTCCTGGCCAAAAGTAGTCGCGCAATTGAATGACGTGATGAAAGGCTGGGAGACCGCGATCAAGACGGCTGATGCCAGCAAGCTGCGCGCATGGGCTTCCGTTCTGGATCATATCAATACCCATACCGCATACCATACGGGTCAGATCCTGTATGTCTTAAAGCTACAGGGCATCTGGGATTCCAACAAGGGGGTGAAATGAGGTTTTAATGGGAATTTAAAGCTGGCCGTGGAAAACGTTGACTATCTTTGGTCAACGTAAAAGCCTATCTGTATGAGCCCCCGCCTGACCTATATTCCGGCCACACTGTTCCTGATCGGTAGTTTCCTGTCCTGCAAAAAAGAATCCCACTCCTCGACCCCGCCGGCCCCTTCTTCCGTGTACGTGCTTGGCGTACAGGATGGCGCGATCGTGTACTGGAAGAACGGCCAAATCAATTCCGTCTATGGTGAGCTTGGCATCCAGTATAGTTTTGGGCCATCGTCACTCGCCGCCTCCGGGACCAATGTCTACATCGCGGGGTTTAAAACTGCTACTTCCAGTGCGCTTTACCCTTTCAATCCTGTGTTCTGGTTGAACGGAGCGGCAACGTCGCTTAGCGACTCCACCGGCTCCATCGCAAATGGTTTTGCCAGTGCGGTCGCCCTTTCAGGCGGAGACGTCTATATTGCGGGGATCAGGGGTTATGACTCGCAGAAAGACCAGGTGCCTTACAGCAGCGACAGTGCTGTCTATCCGGCAACGGGGTCCGTGGCTACCGTATGGAAAAATGGGACGCCCTTCACACTCACCGGCTACGGCACGGTGGGCCTGGTGGATAGCGGGAAATATGCCAACCGGTTTTATGAAGACTATGTAAACGGCATTTTTGTCTCGGGGTCCGACGTCTATGTGTCCGGCGGCACAACCTGGCAATCGGCGGCGCATGCAGAGTATTGGAAAAATGGCGTACCGGTGGACCTGGCCGGCAGTTTAACCTATGCGGGCCCGAACAATACCTCCGGGTATCCCCAAAGCACCGGCATATACGTCGCGGGTAGTGACGTCTACGTATCCGGGCTGCAGCAAACGGCCGGTGAAGGGCCGGTGGCCATCTACTGGAAAAATGGTTCACCCGTGTTCCTCAGCACCGATTCGCTGAGCGGTTCGGTAGCCAACGCCGTCTTCGTTTCCGGCTCCGATGTATACGTCGTCGGTTGGCAGAATATCAACAACTATTCCCGCGCGATGCTCTGGAAGAACGGGATGGCGACTGCCCTCACGGGTAATGACACCTCTTCACAAGCCAATTCGGTGATCGTCGCGGGCAACGATGTTTACGTGGCGGGCGTTAGTTGGGTGGCGCCGAACAATTATGTCGCCACGTACTGGAAGAATGGCTCACCGGTATACCTGACCGATCCGTCATACAGCACCATTGCCTATTCGATCGCCGTGCAATAGGGGCGGCTTGGCCGCGCTGCATAGGGTCGTGCGCGGTCAGCTGACGTCACCTCGGGCCGGTCTTAAAAATTTCTGAAAAAATTTGCAGAAAAAATTTGGAGTAACTAAAAAGTTAGTTATATCTTCGTATGACTAAAAAATTAGTTATTCGATGAAGCCATTGACAAAAGCCGAAGAGCAGGTTATGCTGGTCCTCTGGAAACTGGGCAAGGGGTTCCTGAAGGATATCCTCGACGCGACACCGATGCCCAGGCCGCATCCCAATACCATCGCAACCTTATTGAAGATATTGGTGGAAAAAGGGTACGTAGAGTTTGACGTGCAGGGCCGCAACAATTGTTACCGGCCGGTGATCACCAAGGTTGAATATGCAAAGGTCAGCGCCAACCAGTTGGTGAAAGGTTATTTCGAAGGCTCCGCCGCAAAGCTCGTATCGCAGTTTGTCAGCGACAAAACATTAAGCCTGCAGGAGCTGGAAGCGCTGCTGCATCAGATCCGGAACGCCAAAAAATCCAAACCATGAATGTGATCGTTGTTTTCGCCGCCCTTTATCTCGCGAAAGTCGTTCTGGTCTCCGCGCTGTTATTCAGCTATTACCGGCTGTTCCTCCGGGACAGGCTGTTCCATCAGTATAACCGGTATTATCTGCTCGCCGCCACGCTGGCATCGCTGATCCTGCCCCTGATCCGTCTCCCGCTACCCGACGCCCTGCCGCTGATCGGGCAGACGCCGGTCCTTAGTCTTGCGCTTCATGCGATCGTCCCCGGCAACTGGAACGAGCCGCCGGCCGGGGCTGCGATCGCGGGAGGGGTGACACCTTCCGGGTGGAGTGTAGAGTGGGGGCTGATTATCGGCTATGCCGCCGCGATCGGGGTGCTCCTCGGCGCCTTTGGCCGCCAGCTTTGGCAAATCCGGCGGCTGGCGGGAAAATATCCGCATGAACGCCTGGGCCGGATCGATCTCTTCATGACCCGCGAGCCGGGGACTCCCTTCTCCTTTCTCAACCATCTTTTCTGGAATGCGGAGATCGATATCGGCAGCGCACGCGGCCGGAAGATCTTCCTGCATGAAGGCTATCATATCCGGCAGCGGCATACGCTGGACCTGCTTTGGCTCAGGACATTGCTGGCCATCTACTGGATCAACCCTTTCTTTTACCTGATCTACCGCGAGATCCGGACCATCCACGAATACCTTGCCGACCGGTATGCGGTCGCGGACGGGGACCGATATGAATATGCGGAGCTGCTGGTCTGGCATACGGTGCGGGACCGCCAGCTGTCTATTCTGCATCCATTTTTCCAATCATCCATAAAACGACGTATTACTATGCTCACTCAACTTCATTCCACCCGACCCGGCTACTGGAGCCGGATGATGGTCCTCCCGCTGACCTTTATCTTATTGTGCGCGTTTGCAGCCAAACGACACGCCACCGTACCGCTGCGCGGGTTGTCGCCTTTGACCGTGGTGATCGATGCCGGTCACGGCGGTTCAGATAACGGTGCGATCGCCGGCGACACCAAAGAAAAAGACATTAACCTCGCGCTGGCCTTAAAAGTGAAAGAGCTGGCCCCGGAGTATCACATCAACGTGGTGCTGACCCGCAAGTCCGATGAACTGGCCGGCGGAACAAGCGATAAGCGCAATTCGCTGGAATATTGCGTTGAAATGGCCCGTAAAAATAAGGCTGACCTGTTTGTGTCGCTGCATGTAAACAGTGCGGCGGGCGGCGAGGCTGCGCACGGTTTCAGCGTATACGTGTGCCCGGAGAATGCTCACTATGCCGAAAGTGCGAAGCTCGGCTCGGCGCTGCTTGATGCGGTGAAGCCCAGCTATGCTGTCGATGAGAATCTCCGTCAACGTACCGAGGGTGTCTATGTCCTGCGTCACACGGCTATGCCGGCAGTATTGATAGAGTGTGGGTATATCGACAATCCAGCCGATCTGGCGTTTATCCGTGACCCTCAGAACCAGTCAGCAATCGCCCGCGACGTTCTTCAAGGCATCCGGAACTACCAGCAGGCGGCTGCTAAATAGCCATAAAAACCACTTTCCCTTTTTGTCCGGACGCGCCGTCAAAACCGTCGCGGCCGGACATTCCATCTAAGCCGTTATTGCCGGACGGATCGCCGATGCCTCCGGTCCCACCACTTCCCCCCTGCCCTCCCCTGCCGCCGGGCCCGCCCTCGTCAGCGAATCGCCTTTTTGGTATTGAGCGGATTTGGCGATCTTGATCTTGCCGTTGGAGTAGCTGCCGCCCTGCACTTCGATCTTGTATTTGCTCCAGCCCTGGTCGCCGTTCAGGTATCCTTTGGTCTTTGCCGAATCGCCTTTGGACGTGCGCGTAAGAATGCCGATGGAAAAAGGACTGGCCGGGGATACGCAGGACCGTGTGGTCGTAGCGAAGGCGGTAGTGGGTGATAACGGTGTCTTTCTTTCCGGTGAAAGCGGCCGTCAACAGGACCGCCAGATAAAGTGTGTTCATAGATTGTTTGAGGTTAATGGTAGTCTGACCAAAGCGGGAAGATAAAGTAAAAATCAAAAGAACCGATTGGGATGAATGGTCCGTAGGCAGGGGCATTGGGGGAATCCGATCATTTGTATTATCTTAAGGCTCGAATGAAGAAAATAGCCATTATAACCTTAGGGGTGACAATCCTGGTAATGTCCCTTGCCTGTCGAAAAGGTTCGGTTGACGGAGCCGGCATTATCCGATCTGTCACGCCGGAAATCGGGCATTTTGGGACCGTCGTCACGATCAGAGGCGAAGGTTTCGATAGTATAAACGGATACGTTACCATCGATGGGGCAATGGCCCCGATCATGCAGATCAGCGATACCACTATTGTCTTAACGGTGCCGACTACCCATACGGGGGCGATGCTTGTCAAAAGGACCACGGGAGGCACTACTGCCGGTCCTACTTTTACCTATATTGACGATATCCTGGTGGCGGGGTGGCTGGTCCTTAATCCGGGGAATCCGGATGTGGGCGGCTCTTTCGCTTATTATTGGGATAACGGAATACCTTTCAACCTGGTGACGCTCCTCCTTGCGGGTCCCAGTGTTGTTGCCACCGGCATTACCACGGCTGACGACGACATCTACGCCTGCGGTTATCAATATTATGGCCTAAAACGATATGCTATCGTTTGGAAAAACGGAGTGGCAGGATCTCTATCGAATATAACCACCCAGGATGCACAGCCTTATGCTATCCAGGTCGCGGGACAAAATGTCTATGTAGCCGGCTACCTAAACAACGGCAACCACGATGTCGCAACGGTCTGGGTGAACGGGCAGCCGACAGCTTTACTGGGTGACACGGTGAATTCTTACGCCAACGCGCTTACTATTGTCGGCAACGACGTCTATATCGCCGGCTACCGGGCTCAATCCAACAGTTCCAATCATGTTGCGCTTTACTGGAAAAATGCAAACCCGACAACGTTGTCCGACGGAATAGCGGATGCCTCAACCACCGGGATCGCCGTTGTCGGCACCGATCTATACGTCGCGGGCAATATGGGAGGCGGTATACTTTGGAAAGACGGCCTTGGGCAGGCGCTGAGTACTTCCACTATCGGGTTATTCGGCAACGACAACTCCCTTTATCTGGCAGGGTCATCTACCGGTTACTATGATAATTACACAAATCCCTGGACATGGGGGCCGTCGTACCCGGGTTATTATGTCGGCGGACCGACGGTGAACGCTGTTACGGCGGACAGTACGATCGTCTATACCGCCAATTCCGGACCCTCCTACAGCATCTGGACCAGCGCAAGCCCGGCCGCATCTACGATGTTAAGCACCGTATCCCTGCAAGGTTATGGTACTGCCACCGCTATCTGGGTCAGACATTAGCGCGTTTCCGGCCGGCTCCTCCGCGCCGATCTGGCGAAAAATATCCGGATTGCTCAAATAAATTGCAACATTTGAATAACCATCCGGTCTAATCTCTCCAGTGATCCACCAGCCGCGGAATATTCTAACTGACAGACAGCTCGTCGACAAGGTGTTGCGCGGCGAGATGCAAGCGTTTAGCCAGTTGATCGGCATGACCGAAGGTCTCGTGGCCCGGATCGTTCATCAGCTGATCCGGAATGAAGAAGACCGTAAGGACGTTGCGCAGGATGTCTACCTGAAAGTCTATCAGCACCTGAAAGGGTTCAAGTTTCAATCCAAGCTGTCTACCTGGGTGGGGCAGATCGCCTACAACACCTGTCTCAACCGGCTGCAGAAGCGGCAACTGGCCATCTATGACCCGCCTGCGTCGGACTCGGATGATCCGGATGGCGGGGGCCGGCCCGAGCTCTTCCGGGCGGAGGAGGAGACCGACCGGATGCTGCTGCTTAAAGAGCGGAGGGGCATTTTGGCCGCCGCGATCGCGAGGCTGCCGCCGCTATATCAGACGTTGATCAGCCTCTATCACCAGGAGGAACTGTCGTATCAGGAGATCGCTGGGATCACCGGCCTTCCGGAGGGGACGGTAAAGAGCTACCTGTTCCGGGCGAGAAAACAACTAAAAGAGACGATGTTTTATAAAAAAGAAAAGCTATGAGCGGAACACATCCGTCGGACGAAGCGCTGCAACAATATGTACTGGCCCCCGCGGCCTGCGCGCCGGGAGAGATCGATCACATCGCAGGCTGCCCGGAATGTCAGGAGGCGGCAGCGGCTTACATGGTGCTCGCGGACGCGTTGAAGGAGCAGCCCGCACCCACCTTCAATTTTGACCTGGCCGCGGCAGTGATCGCGAATCTACAGACGCCGCAGCGGAAACGGCAAGGGGGCCCGATGCTGACAGCGGCCCTTATCGCAGGATCTATCATCGTTCCGGCGTGGCTATTCCGGCGGAGCGCCTACTTCGTATTCACCGATATGTCGGCCGCCTTCTATTGGGTGCTGCTGGCAGCCGCGGGGATCGTCTTCGGGTTCTTTCTTCTTCGGCTTTATAAAAAATATCAGGACGTCATTAATCTCATAAACTAATAAAACATGAAAAAGGCTGTAATCATTTTTGCCGCACTGAGCGTAAGCATTGCCGCATTTGCACAGGACAAACCGGAACCCCTGATCAACAGAGAATTCATTTTCGATCTGATCCATATTATCGCGGTGCTTCTTATCATTTACCTCATTTCGTCTTTTATCCTTCAGCTCGTACGGTCCAATTTCGATTTCCGCCTGAAGAACAAGATCCTGGAGCGGCAGACATCCGACCCGCTCGTCACCCAGCTCCTCCAGCCGGATAAGCCCAACCCGTTTAATTCAATCCTGCAATGGGTCTGCGCCCTGGCGGGGGTTGGGGTCGGCTTCCTGATCATCGACATGACCGAGCCTTACGGCCTGCATTCGCTGGCGATCATGGCGCTTTGCGTCGCGGCTGGCCTTATCGTCTATTATTTTACTGCCAAACGCTCCAAAAATTAATCCGATGAAACTCACTTTTTTCCTGATTGCCATCGGTCTGATCCTGCTTCGCCTCTCCTACCCCCGGCTAGAGATGTGGCATAACGGACGCGATCAGGGTACGATGATCACCAAGGGTGACAACTATATCGAAGGCATTTGGTGGTCAGGGAAGTACCGGCTGAGTGATGATGACCGAACAATCGCGGAGATCAGTCCGGGCGGCCACCTGAAGTTCCGGGAAAACGACACGATCATGAACGCGGAAAGCGACCTGCAGGGCAGGATCACGTACACGCTGAACGACGGGCGTGAAGAACTGCCAATGAACGATAGCGGCCGGAACTTTATCGCGGCGCAGATCCAAAAGATGATCCGGCTCGGCTTTTTTGGCGAGCAGCGCGCGGAGCGCATCTATCAGCAAGGTGGCGTTCCCGCTCTGCTGGCGGAGCTTTCCCGGATCAAAATAGAAGGCGGACGTGATCCCTATCTCAATCGACTGCTCCGGGCCGATACCCTGACGACCCCGCAACGGATCGAATTGCTGCGGCTCGTCGACAATTCCAACAATTCGATCGATCAGCAACACTTCTTAGGGCTGATTCCGCGGGAGCAATTAAGGGATTCCGCTGTCGCGCAGGAATGGCTCAAAGCCGTCGGTCATATCGATGCTTCATATATGAAAAAGGACCTCCTGAATAAATATATCGACAGCAGCCTGCCGGCCGATCGTTTCGACACCGTCCTGGCCATCACCAGCCGGTTCCGATCGGAGCCCGACCAGCAGGATCTTTACAAAAACCTGGTCGATCTGCCGCAGGTGCGGATGCACGATTCCGCTTACGCTCAACCCTGGTTACGCGCCGTTGGGCAGTTGGGCCCCGCCTATATGAAAAAGGACCTGCTGCTGCAATACCTCGATAGGTTGATCCGACCGAAGGAAACACTGCCAATCGACCAATTCGATACGGTGTTGGCGATCGCCGGCCGGTTTGAGTCGCCGGAGGACCAAAAAGAGATTCTTCAGAAACTGATCGGCCTGCCGCCTACGACCGATGCGGAGTGGTCCGGCCTGATCCGGGCAACCGGCGCCCTCCAGGCGGATTATATAAAAAGTGATCTGCTGCCGGAAATAGCATCAAAAATGCCGCGAACCGATTCTCTTCGGGCGGCATACCAGGCAGCCGCGAAGTCGATTCAAAGCGACAACGATTACGGGAAAGTCATGCGGGCCATAGAATAGCGCTGACTCATAAAAAAGGAGACCGGTCTACCGGTCTCCTGTGCTTTAGAGTGGATCCAAAAACGGGGGTTGTCTAACGATACCAGCCATGATGGTAGTAGGGATGGCACCGTACGCAATAACAGCCGGTCGAGCAGAAGCCGACGGTGGCCAGGAGCAGGGCGATGATCAGGAATTTCTTTTTCATAATAGTGATTTTAAGTCGGGTCAATAATTTTTACCCATATTGGAGCGGTGAGAAGCCCGGATGTTTATTAAAGAAACCCTTATATATGCTAATCAAGGGTTAACGGCGCATAAATGCCTCATTTTCAGGGTAGTCAAATAAAATGCAACAAAAAAATCAACAAAGCTGATTAATCGCTGTATCTTATAATACCAGAACTACAAAATTTGATCAGGAACCTAAAACCGGCGTCCTTTGTTGCAACGTCTATTCTCCAGGAAAAGCAAGCTGCAGGAAGAAAAACTCGAGAAATCCCGGCGCTTGTACGCTACCATCAGCCAGGTCAATAAGATGATCATCTATGCCCGGGAAGCGGATGACCTTTTCCGCCGCCTATGTTCGGTGATCGTGGACTCCGGGAAGTTCCGGATGGCCTGGGTGGGCATCATCGACCAGGAGAACCGGATCGTCGTGCCTGCCTGTCATGCGGGTCATGACGACGGCTATCTCAGCCTGATCAAAGTGAGCCTCGACCCCATACCGACGGGGATGGGCCCGACGGGGACCGCCATGCGGGAGCAGCGGCACTATATCTGTAACGACATCCGGACCGATCCGGCGATCCGGCCCTGGAAAGATGAAGCCATGCGGCGAGGCTACCGGTCGTCGATGGCATTACCGATCTTTAAGTTTGGCGAGCTCTATGGAATCTTCAGCCTTTACTCCGATGAGTACGATTTCTTCGACGAGGAAGAGGTCCGAATGCTCGATGAGGTCGTCCGCGATATTTCTTTTACGCTTGAGATCTTCGAAAAGGAGGAGCTTCGGAAGAAGGCGGAGAAAGGTCTCCGGATCGAAAAGCAATTCTCCGATTCGATCATCAATGTGCTCCCGGGGGTCTTCTACATGTATGACGAGCACCTGCACTTCCAGCGCTGGAACAACCGGTTCGAAGAGGTCTCAGGCTACTCTCGCGAAGAATTCACGGAAATGAACGTACTGGATTTCTTTCAGGGTAAACAACGGGAGCTGATCCGCCAAAAGACGGAAGGCGTGTTCGTTACAGGCCACTGTGACGTCGAAGCGGAGCTGACGACCCGTGCCGGCGACAATATCCCGTTCTATTTCTCCGGTATAAAGATCACCTACCGGGATAAGCCTTGTGTATTGGGGATCGGTTTCGATATCTCGCGGCTCAAAGAGGCTGAGAATCTGCTCCGCCAAAGTGAGGAAGACCTGCGCGACCTGGCTTCCAGTCTTCAGAATGTCCGAGAAGAAGAGCGGGCCGCCATCGCGCGGGAGATCCATGACGAGCTGGGTCAACAGCTGACGGCGATCAAGCTGGACGTATCCTGGCTGGACCGGAAGATCACGGAGGATACGGTCATCAAGGAGCGGATCGCCGGCGTCCTGACGATGCTGACGGAAATGATCCATAGCATCCGCCGCATTTCCACCCAGCTCAGACCCAGCATCCTGGACGACCTCGGGCTGCTTGAAGCGCTCAAATGGCTGGCACGTGATTTTCAGAAAAGAACGGGCATTCGCATCGAGCTCGACTGCCCGGAGGAATCCCTGAAGGTGGAACCTGCGATAACGACGGGGCTGTTCCGCATCTTCCAGGAAACGCTGACCAATATCGCACGGCACGCCGAAGCAACAGATGTTTCCGCAAGGCTGTACACGGAAGAGGACCGCCTGATCCTCACGATCATGGATAATGGAAAGGGATTCGATCCGGCGGCGGCAAAAAAGAAAAAAACCCTGGGGTTGTTGGGCATGAAAGAGCGTACGCTGATGATGAAAGGAGCTTATGAGATCGACAGTCAGCCGGGCAAAGGCACCAGCCTTCGTTTCAGTGTGCCGCTCCAGTCGCAACAGCAACCGTCCCTGGGAACCCAATAAGTGGAACATGCGCATTCTGATTGCAGACGATCATGCCATTGTCCGCAGAGGTCTTTCAGAGATCCTGCTGGAAGCCTGGCCCTCCGCCGAGATCGAGCAGGTGGGGGATGCCGACACGCTGTTGCAGCGGGCGCTGGATGGCAGCTGGGATGTCGTCATCAGCGACCTGATGATGCCGGGCCGGAGCGTTCTGGAGACCTTGCAGCAGCTCCGGCAATATCAACCGCAGCTGCCCGTGCTGATCCTGAGTATCTTCCCCGAGGAGCAATACGCCACCCGGGTCTTTAAGGCCGGGGCCTCCGGCTATATCAATAAGGACGCCGCTCCAACTGAGCTTGTGAAGGCGATACAGCGGATTCTGCAGGGCCGGAAATACATTACGCCGGCCGTGGCCGAGAAGCTCGCCAGCGACCTGAGCGTCGACAAGGAGCGGCCTCCGCACGAGCTGCTGTCCGACCGGGAATTCCATGTCATGAAGTTGCTGGCCGCCGGAAAGACCATCTCGGAGATTGCGATGCAGCTGTCGCTGAGCCCGACAACCATCAGCACATATCGCAGCCGGATCATGGAGAAAATGAAGATGAAGGCGAACGCTGAACTAGCGCGATATGCGCTGGAGAACGGGCTGATCTAGGCCCGTAGTCAAAATTCTACACAACTCTTATTGATTCGTTTATTTCCCACCGAATTTGGCCGCCGTACATTTATACCTGTTTAATCCACACCCCCTTAACCAATGATCAAGATTTTGCTTGCGGACGACCATACTGCTATTCGCCAGCGGCTGAAGCAGATCCTGCTGGACGAATTTCCATTTTCGAAGATCGAGGAGGTCGCCGACGGTGACGGACTGCTGCGCCAAGCTCTCACGGAAGAATGGGACCTGGTAATCGCCGATATCGCAATGCCCGAGGTGAGCGGACTGGAGGCGCTGCGGCATATCCGCGTTTCACATCCGCACTTACCGGTCTTATTATTAAGCATTTATTGCGATGAGGACTATGCCAGTCACGCCATGAAGGCCGGCGCATCCGCTTACCTCTGCAAGGAAGTTGCGGACGAAGAACTGGTTTCGACGGTCCAGCGCCTTATAGTATAAACTCTACAAGACCTCTTCACAAAAGTGTACTTCTGACATATATTTCCGTCTATTCCGCATCCGGTTCAGAGGACGTTATTTTGCATCCATAAACGGCCACGGGTCTAGCGATGACAGAGAGGGATAATTCGAATCATTTGATGTGGAGAGGTGCCGGCCAATGGAAGATCATGCCCGAAAAGACATTGATGGACCAGGCTCGCACTCTATTCTGGTTGGCAGATGGCGGCGGCAGGCTTATTTACGTCAACAGCGCTTTTTACCGGCAATTTGGTGCAGAAGGGGGTTTTGCCGGTAGGAGCCTGCAGGAAATGATCCCGAGGGACATGGCCGTTTTTTTTTCTGAAAAACATCGCCGGGTGAGTCAGTCCGGCGTCGCCTATCGGAAGGTGCATCATTTTACCCGACTGGATGGAAGATGCTGCAGCTTTCTGGTTCATATCTATACCATCGATGGAAGCGGTGCTTCGCTAACAGGCGGAGAAGCCTGGGATGTAAGCGATTTTGCGGATGAGCGGTCCGAGCAGGAGCAGAAGTTCGCCGAAACGATCGTGCAAGTCCAGGAGCAGGAGCGGACCTATATCGGCCATGAGCTGCACGACAACGTCATCCAGATCATGATCTCAGCCCGGCTCCACCTCGAAGGCTTGAAAGGCAGAACGAAGGAAGAGAAAGCAGTGAAGGCAAAGACAACCAATCTTATCCTGGCTGCGATTGAAGAGACGCGTCGCCTGTCGAGGAAGCTGGCAGCCTCCCAATTGAAAAATGCCGGCCTGCTTACAGCGATCGCGCAGCTGCTGAACGATCTGCGAGACATCGGCCGGTTCAACATCAAATTCAATTCTTCGCTCGATATCGATACCGAATATTGTCTGCGTGAGGAGAAGAAAGTGGCGATATACCGCATCGTGCAGGAGCAGATCAATAATATCATCCGGCATAGCAAGGCAAAGAATATCCGGGTCAATATCATGCAGAACAATTCAGGGGTCATTCTCTATACGTTCGATGACGGGATCGGGTTTGACCTGCAGAAAGTCCCAAAGGGGATGGGTCTTGCCGGTATTCAATCCCGGGCTAAGGCCTTCAAGGGAATGGTGGATATCGTTACGGCTCCCGGTAAAGGGTGTTCGATCACGATCCTGATCCCCTATGACTGACCAGAATGAAGAGGATACTGATCATAGATGAAGACTTCGACTGGCTGGCAGCAATGCGGTCGGTCTTTGAACGAAGCGGATACGAAACTTCGCTGGCCTCCACTTATCCGGAAGGCTACGATCTGTTGGAAGCGATCCTGCCCGACCTTGTCTTTCTGGATATTACGCCCGGCGACCCGAATGGTCTCCTGCTCTATAGGAAAATCAAACAACAGGAAGAATTTATCCATATCCCCATCGTCGTGACCTCGCATAACGCGGACGCCACAAAGCTTTACCGGCCCTATGGGGAGTCGGCCTTCCTGAAAAAGCCCTTTCAGCTTTCGAGGCTGATGAAAACATTGCGGATCTATTTGTAAGGATATCAGGGCCCGTCGGAAGGCCCCCCGCCCGAGCGAAGCTCGGGCGGACAATAGTAGTCGTTGATCGTTCCCAGCCGGCCGGAGGCCGGTGCTTTTTGATCGTTCTTTCCTCTGCAACCGCGTACCTCAGAAATCGGATTCGTCCTATGCAGACCGTCTCCATTTCTACCCTCCTCCCAGCCCCTTCGTCCAGGACGCGGCGGGGGGAGGCGTAGGGTGGTCCTACTTTATTCAGCGCGCAAACTATTCACCGGATTGGCCAGGGCCGCCCTTCCAGCCCGAATACTCAGGATCAGCAGGGAGATCACCAGCATCGCCACCCCGCCGATCGCAAACAGCCACCAACCCAGCCTGGCAGGATACGCGAAGTCGCGCAGCCACCGGTGCGCCCCGTACCAGGCGACAGGCACCGCGATCAGAAAAGCAAGCGCTACCAGCCGGACAAAATCTTTGGACAATAAGGCGATGATCTGCGCCACGCTCGCGCCCAGCACTTTCCGGATCCCGATTTCCTTGGTCCGCTGGTTGGCCGTGAAAATGACGAGGCCCAGCAGACCCAGACAACTGATCAGGATCGATACGCCGGCGGCCCAGGTCAGGAGTTGGGACAGATGTTCATCCTCTGCATAGAATTTCGCAATATCCTGGTCCAGGAAACTGTACTCAAAGGGTTGCTCCGGATATACCTGCTCCCAGGCTGTCTGCATTTTAGCGATCGCCGACTTCCAGGTATTGGAGGAAGGATATAAGGCTATATGAAAGACATAGCCGTATTTGGAATCATAGGTATAGATCGCCGGGTGGATCGCCTTGTGGACCGATGTCAGGTGAAAATCGGCCATGACGCCGACAATAGGCCCGTTCGTCAGCAGATGCCCCACGGCATCGCCCGGATTCCGAAAGCCCAGGTTGCGGGCGAGCGTCTCATTGATCAGGAATTCCGTGGGTGAATCGACCGGCCGGATGTTCCTGCCTGCCAGGAGTGGTATATGATAAAGACTAAGGTAATTGGTGTCGCCGTTTCGGAAATCAACGATCACGTGCTGGTCCTTTTTTCCTTCTTTGAAGTCCACCGTACTCGTCATCCATCCGCCAATCGCCGGCGCAGAGTTACCGAGGCTGACGTTCTGGATCTCCGGGATGCTTCGCAGCTTATTCAGCAGCACGAGCTTCCTGCCGTCCGAATGAAACAAGTCCACCATCTCATAGAAGTTAATGATCGCATCCTTTCGAAAACCCATATCCTGGCTGCGCTCAAATCGGATCTGGTTGTTGACGACCAGCACCCCGATAATCAGGACCTGGGCGATCACGAATTGACTAACGGTTAAAGTTTTCCGGAGCCAAACGCGGCGATTGCCCCCTGCCGTCGAAAGCGCCGTATTCCGGGTGATCAACAGCGGCTTAATCTGCGTGAGCACAAGCGCCGGATAAAGCCCGGACAAAAAGCTCATAACGACGATGAGGGCCAGCAGAAATAGCAGGACCTGCGGCTGCCAGAGGCGCCCGGCATCCAGCCCGGCCGGCATGAAGTCGCTGAAGCCCCTGATCAGCAGAGGCGCGACCAGGAGCGAAAGGAAGGTGGCAATCGTGGTCAATAACATGGTCTCGCTAATAGACCGGGTGATAAGCTGACCTTTGGAGCTGCCCAGGATCTTCCGCATTCCGATCTCTTTTGCCCGTTCGGAAGCCTGAGCTGTCGATAGATTGATGAAGTTGATCGACCCCAGCAGCAGGATGAAGACGGCCAGCAGAGTCAAATTGACCAGCGTGGATTTGTCTACTTTCCCCTCCAGTCCGAGGTTAAAATGAATATCCCTGAGCGGCTGCAAAGAGGCGGAGAACTTGGAATCGAGACCTTTGTGCCCTTTTAAGGTTTGATTGATCTGCCGTTCAACAGCTGTCGCTGTAACACCCGGGGATAACCGCAGCATGAACTGATTGACCGAAGTCGTGGAACCCCATTCGTCCCATTGATATTGATCTTGAAGGCCTTTTGATGTAGCGATCGTCGCGAGCGAGAGAAAAGCGGCATGATCGAAGTCTGTGCTGGCCTTCAGGTCTTTGACGATGCCCGAGACGACCATGTTGATGGAATCATTCACGATGACAACCTTTCCCAGCGCCTCATTGCCGGACAGGCTGGGAAAATATCGGTGTACCAGGGATTCACTCAACACCAGTTGGTGCGGGTCCTTCAAGGAAACGGCGGGGCCGCCGGCCAGCCATTCACGGGGAAAAATGGAAAAATAATTTCCATCGGTGTAGACGAGCCTGTCCTGCTTTTTGAATACCACGGGTTCCTTTCCATTGCCTTGCGGAATGGTGATCTTTGTACCAAAATAGATCACTCCCATCAGAAACGCAGATCGTTCGATGCCGGTCACACTCCCTAAAGCCCTTGGCACCGGCACCGGCAGCCCGGCGTTGTCAAACCCGTCACCATGCGTCACCAGCCGGTAGACCCGCGCCCGGTCTGGTTCGAACCGATCAAAGCTATAGTCATACTGGACGATCAGGTAAATGACGAGCGCCGTGCTAATCCCGATCGCGAGGCCCAATATATTTATCCCCGCGAAGATCTTATGTCTTAAAAGACTGCGCAGCGAAAGCCGGAGATTAGTAAACGGCATGGAGTTGAAATTTTGACAATGGAGCGGCTAGTAGGATGCCACTTTTGTATACAATTATAAATGAATAAGTTGACAATTTCTAATGAAGTGGGTCGGTGTACGGAATTAATACACTTGTGTTCGGTCTGCACCCGTTTTTGTCCTACATTCGTCGGCATCACACGTAAAATACACTGCTTATGAACCGCCGTAATTTTCTTCGGGCCGGCTCGCTGACCGGCTTTAGCTTTTCCGCTTTAAGCCTGGAATCATTTTTTTCCCCTGCTACCCGCCGGGTGGCTGAAGGCATTCCCGATGGCGATTTCCCCCTGCTGGAGACCACGATCGACCAGCTACAGGCCAAGATGGCCAGCGGTGAATACAGCTCGGTGTCGATCACAAAACTTTATCTGAAGCGGATCGATGCTATCGACAAGAAAGGTCCTGCGCTCAACGCTGTTCTCGAGATCAACCCCGATGCCCTGACGATCGCGGCGGCCATGGACGCCGAACGGAAAACCGGCAAGGTTCGCGGTCCCCTCCACGGAATACCCGTGCTGATCAAGGACAACATCAATTCGGGGGACAAGATGATGACGACGGCGGGATCGCTGGCGCTGGAAGGGCATCATGCCGCAAAAGACGCTTTCATCGTTGGTCAGCTCCGGGCAGCCGGTGCGGTCTTGCTCGGCAAGACCAATCTCAGCGAGTGGGCGAACTTCCGTTCTACACGCAGCACCAGCGGCTGGAGCAGCCGCGGCGGTCAGACAAAGAACCCTTACCTGCTGGCCCGCAATCCTTCCGGCAGCAGCGCCGGTTCAGGCTCGGCGGTCTCCGCCAATCTTTGCGCGGTCGCCATCGGCACCGAGACCAACGGGTCCGTCGTATCCCCTTCCTCCTGCAACGGGATCGTCGGGATCAAGCCGACGGTAGGACTGCTCAGCCGCAGCGGTATCATCCCCATCTCTGCGACGCAGGATACGGCCGGCCCGATGGCCCGGACGGTGAAAGACGCCGCGCTCCTCCTGGGTGCACTCGCGGGTGTCGATCCGGATGATTCGGTCACGGCCGAAAGCAAGGACAAGACCCATTCCGACTATACTTCCTTCCTGGACCCCGGCGCGTTGAAAGGAAAACGGATCGGCGTCGAAAAATCCTTCCTGGCTAACGGTCACGAAGGCGTGCTGGCCTTGTTCCAGGATGCCTTGACGCTGCTGAAAGCGCAAGGTGCAACCATCGTGGAGGTCGAGCTCCAAAAGCAACTGAGCGATGCAGGCTCGGTCGAAGGCACGATTCTGCAATATGAATTCAAGGACGGCTTGAACAAATACCTGGCCACAGCCGCCGATGCGCGGGTCCGGTCGCTCACCGACGTGATCGCTTTTAACCGGCAAAATGCGGGAAAGGCGATGCCCTACTTCAAACAGGAGACGCTGGAACGGAGCGATGCCCGGGGCGGCCTGGATAGTGCAGAATATACCGAAGCGCTAAAGAAGCTGCTGACGGCGCGGACGGTGATCGACGACCTCCTGCGCGTTAACCAACTCGACGCAATCTGCGGTACGACCAATGGCGTCGCCTGCTGTATCGATCTGATCAGCGGCGACTACCGCACCGGCCCGGGTTTCTCGGGCCCGGCAGCGATGGCCGGGTATCCGCATATCACCGTACCGATGGGAACAGTAATGGAATTGCCCGTCGGCATCTCGTTTGTCGGCGGTGCGTATACGGAGCCGCAGCTGCTCGGGATTGCCTATGGGTATGAACAGGCGTCGAAGAAACGCGTGGCGCCGGGTTTTGCCGACGGGCCGATGAAAAGCGTCTGACCTTAATTCAGTACGTCCAGTCCTTCGATCCTTCGGTAAGGCTGCTCCAGAAAATCGCCGACCACCTTGTTGAACTGGTCCTTATAAAAGATCGCAACAGAATGGCCCGAGTTGGGGACGATCCAGAGATAGGACCGGGGTATATGCTGAGAGATCAGCCATAGATGATAAGTGGGGATGCCATCATGATCGCCGCCCATCACCAGCGTGGGACAATGGATCCCCTGCAATTGTTCAAGCGTCATATTATGCGGCTCCTTCAGGTCGAGCTCGATGATCTTCAGCTGGTTCTTTACTTCCGGTGTTTGCGGCTTCTGTTTCAACGTATCGGCCAGCCTTTCCAGATAGTGATAAATGAAAGGAACAAGCCCGGTCGTATCGGGAAAAATGTTGGGGCCGCTAACCACGAGTTTCTTTACTTTCTCCGGATGGCGGATGGCGAGCTGGAGGCCGCTGATGCCGCCGTCGCTCCAGCCGATGACATAGCAGCTGTCGAGGTGCAGGCTATCCAGCAAGGCGTTGAAATCATCGGCCATTTGTTCGAAGGACAGGGAATCGCCCGGGTCCACCGACTTGCCGTGGGCGCGCGTGTCTACCGCAATGACATGATAGCGCGTGGCAAAATAGGGGATCTGGTTGGAAAATTTGTTGATGGAGCCGTCGTTGATGTGCAGCATCAGGAGCGGTGCGCCTTCGCCGTAAGTCTCATAATAGAGACGGATACCCCTGGTATTCAGATAATGACCGGCGGCGGCGTTGTCGCCATAGACCACCGGGTTGGAGGACTGGGTCTGGCGGCAGGCGCAACAGCCCAGGATGAGAAGAACGAGGATCGATCGGGCCCGCATAGCAGATACTTTGTCGGCTAAAGATAGGGGAACTTTACGGAAGCGCCGTACTGGTAGCGGCGACAATCTGCCCGGTATCGTCGTTCTGTACAAAGGCGATCAATTCTTCCCTACCTGTAGTACCCTGCGGAAGGGCCAACGCTGCCGAGCCGTTCGCGCCGGTGCCGATTTCGGTCCCGGAAAGGTTCCGGACGATCTGAACATGCGATAAGGTGAGTCCGCTGTTTTCCCCTGCCTTTACAGCGCTCGTGGCTGACCGTTGAACCAGCGCTACGATCAGCGAGCTTTTGGCGGCGGCGTTTTGTACATGGAAGTGCCAACTCACTTTCCCCTGGTCGAGCCGTACGTCGCTCAGAGTCAGCTGAGCGCCCGGCGCTTGATCGAGACCACTTTGGATGGCGTTGCGCAGCGTGTTCTCCTGCGACCCGACGAATTCCTTCCGGCCATTGACGACGATCTGCGGCGTGTATATCGACTGGAGGTTAAGCCAGGAAGCATAGAGGTTCTGACGTTGGGTATACCTTTTGTCGCTGAAGGCGTCTTTCCAGCCCAGCCGGTCCCAGTAGTCGACGTGGAACGCGAGGATATAGACGGGCTGGTCCTGGTCTTCCTTCTGAATCCGGGCGACGAGCTGATCGGCCGGCGGGCAGCTGGAACAACCTTCGGAAGTGAAGAGCTCGACGACGGCAAATCCTTTGGCGGGGCCGGTCAGGATGGAGGACGGGGCTGAACGGAGGAAGGCCCGGGCAGCCAAAAAGGCTATAATGAAGCCGCCCAGCAGAACGGCTATTCTGAGGGGATTTTTCATAATGAAGGCGGTTTTACCAAAGGTACGAACGGAATCCGCCGGGAAACTGGAAAAAAGGCAAAATAAAATTATATTTATGCCAACCAAAAAAGCAGTTATATGATAGTCCTTTACATCATTCTAGGTCTTATCGTGCTCTTTCTGGTGGTGGCTGCATTCGTGGGAAGGGGATGGAGCTTTGAAAAGAACATTCTTATCCAGTCGCCCCGATCCAATGTCTGGGGCCATGTCAACTCGCTCGGCGCGATCAACACCTGGAATCCCTGGCTGGACCGTGATCCGGCAATCACTCAGTCAATCTCCGGAGTCGATGGCACACCCGGGGCCACGTACTCCTGGGACAGTAAGGAGAAAAACGTCGGCGCCGGCCGCCAGACGATCGTCGGAGTCACCGCGCCCACCGAAGTAACCACGCGGATCGAATTCCTACGCCCCTTCAAGGCCCTGGCGGAGGCCTATATCCGGCTGGAAGAAGAGCGCGGGTCAACCCGGGCCATCTGGGGGATCGAAAGCTCGACTCCCTACCCGATGAATATCATGAAATTATTTGGCGTCATGAAGAAGGCCATGGACCGGGACTTTGGAAAGGGGTTGAACAAGCTCAAACAAATGTGTGAAAAATAAAATGGCTAAATCACTCCTTATACTTGTCCTCGCCGCGGCCCTTCTTTCCTGGGGCGTAACCGGCCACCGTGCCATCGGTAAGATCGCCGAAGGGCACCTGACATCCCCGGCAAAAGCCGCCGTTCACGAATTGATCGGCGACACGACCCTTGCCGAGATCAGTACCTGGCCCGATGAGGTCCGCAGCCAGCCGGCTTATCGGAATACCGCTCCCTGGCATTATATTAACCTGCCGCTGGGTCTCAGCTTCGCCGATTTCGAGACGACCGTGAAAGGCATGAGCCAGGCGAATGTTTACAGCGCGCTTCGGCAGCAGGAGCAAATCCTGGGGAGCGCAGCCACTACCCGGTTCCAAAAGGTCGAAGCGTTGAAATATATCGTGCATTTTGTCGGTGATCTTCATCAACCGATGCACGTCAGCCGCGAAGAGGACAAGGGCGGCAATACGATCCAGTTGAATTATGACGGGAACGGCACCAATCTGCACGCGCTCTGGGACAGCAAGCTGATCGATCACCAGGGGCTTACCTACGAGCAGATGGCGGAGAAATATGACCGCGCGACACCCGCACAGGTCAAACAATGGCAAAGCGACCCGCTGATCCAATGGATTTGGGAAAGCTATCAGGCCAGTTCCAAATTGTATGCGGAGGTCGATGCGATGAAGAGCCGCGCTATCGACGACAGTTACTACGAGGCCCATATCGCGATCGTGCAGGACCGGATTGACAAGGCGGGCATCCGGCTGGCCGGTGTGCTCAATTCGATCTTCCAAAACGGACTGGCCGCCAGTGCGGCAGCTGCGCCGGTGACGAACGCCCTCGCTCCCGCGCCCGTGACAAATACCCCGGCCTCCGCGCCCAGGACGATCGGCGTGCAGGACGCGGCGCAGCATTACAACGAAAATGTAAATGTCTGCGCAAAGGTATACGGAATCAAGGCGCTTGACAAACTGACCCTGGTCAATCTCGGCGCGGCTTATCCCAATCAGCCGCTGACGATCGTGCTTCGTGATGCCGCCAGGGATATCGGCGCGGGTCTTGAAGGAAAGAATATCTGTGTGACCGGGATGATCGTCAGCTATCGGGACAAACCCGAAATCGTGGTGACCGACCCGAAGATGATTACGGTGTCGAACCTGTGACCGTGCCAACTGGTGAAGGCCGGCTGCAATAATGCAGCAGGGGAAAGAAACAACTGAGGAAGATGCCATGCTGCATCTCGAGGGCCGATTCGGTGGAACAAAGCAGCAGGATCAGTCCGGTGGTGAACACCGCCGGCAAAGTGCCCGTCACGCGGGTCATCCAGATCAACGCCGCAATCGCGAGCATAAAAAGGGTCCAGCCGACGAGGCCCGAATGCACCAGCACTTCTATGTATTCGTTGTGAAAATTGTAGCGGAGATAGCCCTGGTACAGCCCGGCATCCAGGTATTTCTGATCGAGCCGGGCCTGGCTGTCGCCGCCTGTCACACCGAAGACCCAGGCGTGGCGCTCGTTCAGGATTTGAAATGCCGCCCGCCACATGAATAACCGAAGTGAAATTCCGTTAGCGCTGGCGTCGGAGATTGCAGCCGAATGGATGCTACCCGATACCCGACCGGGGCTCAATTCCTGATAACGCCGGCTGAATGGGTTATTCGTAAAAGCAAGCGTCCCGAGCCCCAGCGCGATCAGTAAGGCAAAGGAATACCTGGTAGCCCTTTTCATCCCTGAAAATCGGCGGCCAATCAGGAAGACAATAAAGACGATACCCAGCAGCAAAAGCAGCAGGCGGGAAGAAAGTAGGATCATCATCCCGGAAAAAAAGAGGATCAGGGCAATCCGGGAATAGCGCGCGGGGGCGGGGCCAGGCAGGCGGGCGGAAAACAGGAGGAACAGGATCGCAATCAGTACATAACCCGAGAAA
>DATMLR010000331.1:0-10294 GCA_035570015.1 Puia sp. | reverse complement strand
AAGGCCGATCCGCGCCTCTCCAAAGCCTCCCGTGAAGACAAGAATGGCTGGATCTATGTCCACCTCGAAGGAAGCCCCCGGGACATCGGCTACCAGCATGGATATCTGCTCGCCAATGAGATTGAAGACCTCATCCATGCGTTCCAGCTTTCCCTCCCACACCTCTCCGGTAAAGACTGGGCCTTTTACCGTAACGCCGCCAGGACGATGTTTTGGGCCAGGATCGACAAGGAATATCAGGATGAGATCACGGGGATCACCGAAGGGCTCAAAGCGAAAGACAAATCATTCGATATCTACGACATCGTCGCCCTCAACGGAAATATCGAACTGTCCCAATACTACGTTCCCTGGCTGGCCGATCAGAAGACACCCGGCGCCGGAAATAACAAAGCGCCTGGCAATTGCAGCGGTTTTATCGCCACCGGCAGTTATACCGCTGACGGCAAGATCGCCATCGGTCACAATAACTGGGTCGATTATATGGGCGGCGAGCGATGGAACGTCATCGCGGACATCGTTCCGCAAACCGGCAACCATCTGATCATGGATTGCATGCCGGGGCTCATCCATAGCGGTGACGATTTCGTCGTAACCGCCGCCGGCATCCTCATCACCGAGACCACGATCACTCAATTCAAAGGTTTCGACCCGCACGGTATACCCGAATTCGTCCGCGCACGGAAAGCCGCTCAATATGCCAACAGCATCGACGACTTCGTTCGCATCATGACGACGGGCAACAATGGCGGCTATGCCAACGACTGGCTCGTCGGTGACACCAAGACAAACGAGATTGCCCGGCTCGAGCTGGGGCTGAAAGATCATCGTGTTTGGCGGACAAAGGATGGCATCTATGTCGGCTCCAACTTTCCCAGCGACCCTAAACTCATGAAAGAAGAAACAACCTTCAATCCTCAGGACAGCACCAACTCGCCCAACGCACGTCATCGTCGCTGGGACCACCTGACCAGCCAATACAAAGGCCGTATCGATGCCGAAACCGGTAAAGTGATCGAAGGGGATAGCTACAACGAGCTCACCAAAGCCAGGGACGCGAGCCGCTGCGTCATCGCGGGCCGCGTCGACACCGACCCCAAAGGATGTCCGGAATGGAGCTGGCCGCCTTTCTTCCCCGGCGGCACCGTCCAGGCCAAGATCACCACAGCCACGCTGGCAAAGGATTTGAAGTTCTGGGCCCACATGGGCAACCCGAACGGCGATAATTTTCTCGCCGCACCATTCTTTGCAGCACACCCGCAATACAAATGGGAAGCACCTTACTTACATGACATGAAGGCCTACCCGTGGACGTTATTCAGCGCGAAATAAGACCCGGGCTCTAACCCGATATGACCGGGGACGACCCGGACATAACCGCGGACTCATCCGCATAAAAAAAAGGTAACGTAGCGGAAGGGTGCCGTACATTACCCAATTTGATGTGACAGGTTCGAAGCAAATGCTTTAAAAGCTGTTCAGCCAGAATGTTCATGGGTTAATCACAGGAAGTGTTTTGGGATGCAGTTGGAGTTAGTTTCATGCAGCAAAAAATATACCAAAAAGCGCTCACACTCAAAAAATTACGCAAAAATCACAGGTCCTCCAACGTTATGATCCCGTGTTGCAGCGCGAACCGGATCACCCCTGCTACGTTCTTCGCACCGATCCGCCTCGTGATATTACTTCGGTACTGCTCCACCGTCCGCTCCGACAGGAACACCTCCTTGCTGATCTCCCGCGCCGTCATCTGCCGGCAAATCAACCGGATGATCTCCACCTCCTTTGCCGAGAAGCCCGTATTGGCGACGATCAGCCCGGGCCGGTCTTCCTCTGGAAAGATCCGGTTGACGATATGCGCCCGTGCTTCCTTGCAGAAATAATCCTTTCCTTCAAGCAGGGTTGTTACCGCCCGTTCGAATTCCGCATCATCTTCACTCTTGATCAGGTATCCATGAACACCCGCCTCAAAAAGCTTGATGATCGCCGCTGCATTGCTGTTAAAGGAATAAGCCAAGATCCGCGTTGATGCGCACCGATACTTGATTTCCCTGACCACCGCATCTCCCGATGTATCCGGCAACGTCTGGTCGACGATCACCAGTTGCGGCTGATGCTCGACCGCAAGCTGAATGCCCGTATGACCGTCGTTCGCATGATAGAAGTCCCCGAACCAGCCTCCGATCAGCAGTTTGATCCCATTGACGATCATATTGTGATCGTCGATCACCAGAACCGAATGATAGCGAATTTGCTCTTTGCTCATACAAAAGGGATTGAGATCTCAATTGAATATCCTTCCGGCCATGAGTTGCGCAGCTCCATAAATCCCTTTAGCAGAGCCACCCTCTCCCTGATATTGTCAAGTCCGATGCCGGAGGAAAATGAACCCGGCTCCATCCCACGGCCATCGTCCGAATAGTTGATCAAGAACCGCTCCTCCATCGACTGAATAAGGACCGTTATGCGGCTGCAACCCGCATGCTTGATCGAATTGCTGATCAGCTCATTCATCATTTTCGTTAAATGCGTATACTGCCAGTGACTCAATATCCGGCTGCCCTGGTTCAACCGGAACAGGAAATCGATCCCGGTCGTCTGCCGTATCTTCTCCAACAGCGCCATCACCTCCTGGCCAAACGTTTCGACCGTACTCAGCTGGTTGCTCTTCAGGTCATGCGCTATCCCTCTAACCGCCTCCATGATCTGCACCGTCTGCGCCTTCAGCTCCGCCAACCCCGGCGAAGGCCGCTCATCCAGCTCCTTTTTCACCAGCGCATTCGCAAACAGGACCATCGGCCCGATCTCATCATGAAAATTCCTCGCCAGGTTCAGTTGCACGTTCAGCAACCGCTGCCGCTGCCTCGACCGGTACGTCATAAATCCCGCAAATCCGCCGAGCACCAATAGCCCAAGCAACGTGAACAGATATATCGAATAGTGCTCGGCCTTTCGCCGCTCTTCCTCCGTCCGAAGCAGCTCCGCCCTGGTATTTTCCTCCGCCGTCAGCGCATAAAGGTTATTGTCTTTGTCTGCGCTGACCGCGTAATAAGCCGAATCCCTGATCTGGTATTCCCTCAGCAGCGCCTGATACGCCTCCCGGAAATGCCCGTCCCTGGCGTCCAGCTTGCTTCTTGCCTCCGGTAAGAATTCCGGATCGAGTGAAGAATATTGCACCCCCTTTTCACTCAACGCCTTGACCCGGTCGAAATATCGCCGCGCACTGTCGGTCCGGCCCTGGTCAAAATAGAAGTCGAACGCCTCTGTAAACGTGAATTCTATGTAGGCCGGCTGCCGTCTTGCCGGGTACCCTTGCGCCTGTACCTCGCCGATCGCCCGCTCCAGCAATTCACCCGCCGCCGAATCATGACCCAGGTATCGTTCCCGCTCGAAGTCGGATAAATGACACAAATAATCAAATTCCACCACCCTGGCTCCATACCTGGATTCCGGGACACCGATCCCCGAGCTCACTTCTCCCCCGATCGCGGCTATGACCCTGTCCCCGATTCCCGCCGCCTCCGTCGCCAACGCGCTGTCCCGGGCCTTGCACGCCGCATAGACCACCGCGTTCCCGAACATCAGCGCAACCGAAATATCCTCCGCAGACACCGTGCCCGCCCGCACCTTCCCGGGCATCGACAGCAGCACCTGCCGCACGGCCCGATACCGCGACAATACCCGCGCATAATCATGGTTATTGGAATAGATCGTCACCGCAAAAAGATCGCTGTGCGATAAGCCTCCTTCCTTGAACTCCCCGGTCGCGATCCGCTCCTCATTGTTCTTTTCAGCGTAATAGATCGCGCTCCCAAACTGATTTTTGGCGTTGGCATGGATCGCCATATACGTATAGTAGTGCGCACGGTATACCCCCCGCCGCCTGTCCCCGAAAGCGATCTCCCGGTAAACGCCCAGCCATCCCGGGAGACTGTTCTCCGCCAGCAGGACCGGCGCTATCGAATCGACTGCCTTCAGATAGGCAGTGTCATTCAACCGGTGTGATTGGTAAGATCGGAGCAAACCAGCGAAGCGCTGACCGGAAGAAGGGGGAGATTGAGCCAGACTATTCCCGCCGGTTACGAGGAGACAACATAGAGACACTAATAGTAATGGCTTTGATAACATAGGACAATCCAGGAAACCCTGGTCACCAAAAGTAGGTAAAAAACGGGATAGGAAAAGTTCATCCCAACGCTTGAACATGTACGACAATTTTTGTTCCCTTAATGATATAACGATACCTTAATTTAGTACACGCCCTTAAGCATCAAAACCACACTCCGTTTGAAAGATTTTATTGATCGTTATTACCCGAATGTATTTATGGCTGCAGCAAGGCTTACCGGTCTGGCCGATAAGGAAGAGTTGGCTAAGCTGACGGAAGACGTCCTCGCCGCTCTCTGGGAAAATCGCCAAGAGTTCGTTTCCGAAGATAGACCCGGCGTTTTTCTTTACCGAATCCTCCTGCAGGAGGTGATCACCTTCCTCCGCCGGCGGGGAGACGTCGAACGTATCCGGATCCTTCGCGATATTCTCCTGATCGACCCCGCCCTCTATTTGTCCGGGCCTCCTCCCGACCTGCCCGACCTGCCCCTCACGCCGTCCACCTGACCCGCCCCTCACGCCATCCCCCTGATCCGCCTGACCGATCATTCACTTGCATCCCACCGCCGTCACTTCAATATTCCCGTCGATCACTTCATAGGCCCCCCCGATAGCTTTACAGATCTGATCCAATTTTTTATAATAGGGTTCAGCCTCCACAACAACCGTCAGCAAACAGGAATCCAGCACCCGCTCATCGAACTGGATTGGAATACCGTACTCTTCCTGCAAACGCCCGAATACCTCGCGGACGGGCGTTCGCTCATATCTGATTATCGTATCCAGCCCCCCAAGCGGCTCCGGTGCCGCAACCAGCTTCTTGTAAATCCTGTCTTCCCTGCGATCATAGAGGACCCACTGGTTCGGTGTTAACACGACACCTTCCGGCTCATTCCTCGGCCCGGGCGGCGCCTCTAAGTCCTGTTCCCGGTACAACGCCACCTTGCCTGACAGGTCTACTACCACTGTTCGGCCATCCGCGGGAAAGGTACTGACGACGAAACGCGTCCCCAGCACTTTGATAATGATCTGGTCCGTATAGACATAGAAGGGTGCTGCCGGGTTCCCACGGATATCGAATGAAGCTATCCCCTCCAGGAAGACCTCCCGCCGGGTTCGATCCGACCCCCATTGATCGGGAAAATACAGCTTGCTGCCTTTCTCAAGCCGGGCCACGCTGCCGTCCGGCAAAGGGAATTCTCTGCCGGTATCCGCCGTCAGCACCTGCACCGGCCTATGGCGATTCAGAAAGATCTGGCGCACATGAGCCTGCGCCCGGTAATAAAAGAAGCCGCCCGTACCGATCGCCGCAGTCAATACTACCAGCACCCACGACCGGGGCGACCTCAGCACGCCCCTCCACCGACCCCTGCGCCCGTCCAAACCTTCCAGCGGTATGTAACGGGGAGCCTCTTTCAGCCGGATCAGCGCCTTGCCGACCTCGTCATCGATTTCATCTGCCGAAAGCTCCGCCGTATTAAGGTGAAGCGCATAGATCACCGCCTTGGCGTTCTTTACGATTTCAGCCCTCTCCGGATTGCGCTTGATCCAATTTTCCCAGAAAGCATGTTCGGAGGATTCCCTGTTCAATACCCAATTGCGGAAGGATCGGGAAAAAACCAGATCTTCCAGGCTGTTAAATTCAGACATACACTAGAGTAAAGGCAAAAAGAGAAAGAATCTACTGGGTTTGCCCGATGATTTCTTCAATTTCTTCAGCGCATCGTGCAGATGATTGTAGACAGACTGCCGGTTGACCGACATGATCTCGGCAATCTCGTCGATCTCGGCATCGAAATAATATCGCAAATAGATCGCCTCCTGCTGTCGCTTGCTGAGGCCCGCCAGCGCCTGCCGCATCTTTCGCGCCAGTTCGGCCAGCCCCTCCTCCCGAATGAGACCCGCCTCCACCGAAGGGGTCCCGTTGAAGATGGACTCGAAATGCAACTCCTCCCAGGAACCGGTATACCTCGAACGGCCGATCCTCCGGGTCAACTTTCGGCGGAGCGCCTTCAGCAGATAGTATTTGACGAAAGAAGTTTCACTGATGGTTTCGCGGTTGATCCAGAGCTCCAGGAAGAGATCCTGCAAACAGTCCTTCACCAAATCCGAATCCCGGGTAAACCGGGTCCCATAGTGAAAAAGATCAGGATAGTGCACACGAATCAGCGCGCCGAATGCACCCGCATTCCCGCTTCGATATTCATTCCAAAGTAGGAGATCCTCACCCAGCAGATTGACAACGCTCATAGCAATCGCATGTTCTGGTCAGAAGAACAAGATAAGAAAAAAATCGCCTCCGGCCCTCACCGGGCGATGCCTTTCCTGAAAAATTTTTTCACGAGCAAACTGGTCACCAACCCAGCCGCCATTCTCCACAGACTCGACCGGACATTCGACCCGCCAAGCAGCTGACTGAGCAGGTTCCGGACCAGATTCGCCGGTTTTAGCCGGTCCGCGATCTCTTCGACCCTGCGCCGCATATGTTGCTCATTGACATAGTTTTGGTGCTCCAGGTCGCGGATGGCATCCCGCAATTCTTCCAAAGTTCTGATCTTGCCCAATTTGGTCTATTTTAAGATTTTCCGGATCAGCATATTACTGAAGGGTTCCTTCAGCCAATGATTCCTGAACGCATAGAAGACAAGACCGGCGACGGCATAGATCCCCCCAATGATAAAGAAGCCGTAGTAGCTCCTGCCCGTCCAATATCCGATCAGCAATGCCAGCCCGGTGCTGAAGATCAGGACAACCAGTCCGACTATCCCGATCAGCGCCAGACCAGATACCAACTCACCGGACACATCCGAAAGACTTTCAATAGCCTTCAGCTTCCACAACGTTGTCCTGGTCTCGATATAATCGCCTGCATCGGACAACAGGATATCGATGTCATGCTGCTGCTCTTCGGTCGCGTTCATGCGTCGACGCCTCCCCTGGCACCATTCACCATTTGACTGAACTTATCCTTGACCGTACCGCCAAACTCCGAGATGGAATCCCCGATATCGTTGCCCTTTTCGATGATCTTCTTCCTCGTCTCCGAGCCCTTGTCCGGTGCTAACAGGATGCCTAAAGCGCTGCCGACGACCGCGCCCACCAGAAAGCCGATAATTACTCTTGAATTCATCTTGTTTAATTTTTGAGGTTTACAATGACGTTCTTCTGCTACCATATTATCATCCGAAATTCCTTGCCAATCTACCTTTCAACGGAAAATAAGTTGATCCCAAGGCGGCATGAGAAAAATATTCTACAATTAATTTGTTTTTTTATCCCGACCTTTATGGTTCCTACACACATCCACCGACCCTGACTGCGTATTAAGAGATCAGCACATGAAAACTGCCATCCGAAGATTTGCTATCGATCTTAGAATCCGTGTAGGTTATGGCACCGCCTTTTTCCTGCTGCTGTCCTCCTATCTGCTGACGCTCTATGCCAACTCCGAGCTCCTCAAGGAAGCCAAACTGGTCGACCACTCCAACAAAATCATCATCGGGACTGAAGCGCTCGCCTCCCATATCAAAGACGCCGAATCCGGCTTCCGCGGCTACCTGCTGATGAATGACCCCCGGTTCCTTTACCCCTACAAGGAAAGCCGGCATGCCGTCGACTCGATCTACTCCAACCTGATGGCCGAAACAGCGCACGATCACGAAGAAAACTCCGATCTCGCCACGCTTCGAAGACTGATCGATAAGAAATACGATGTCATGGACACCGGACTTGCCGAAAACAACCGGCACCCGATACAGTCCTTTGACAGCACCCGGATTCAACGGTTCTTTTCCCTTGAGATCATGAATCATATCCGCAGCCTCGTCAGCGAGATCCAGGCTACCGAGCGCGCACGCCTCGATACCCGGCTGGCCGGAATGTCCCGCCGTTACCAAACGCTCAACAATATCATCCTCCTCTCTCTCGGCATGGCCATCGCCATGGCGCTGCTGGGCTTCTATGCCTACTCCTACGAGAACAAGGCCCGGCGGGAAGCCGACGGGCGCGTCGCTGAATACCAGCAGCAGCTCCGGGAAAGGATCGGCGATCTCGACTCCGCCAATAAAGAGCTGATCCGCATGCGCAGCATCGAGAAATTCGCCGCCTCCGGCCGCATCGCGCGCACCATCGCCCACGAAGTACGCAACCCGCTTACCAATATCAACCTGGCGGTCGAACAACTGCAAACCGAACTGAATGGCCTTCGCCCCGAGAACGGCGAGCTTATGCTCGATATGATCAACCGCAACAGCGCCCGGATCAACGGGCTCATCACCGACCTCCTCAACTCCACCAAGTTCACCGACCTCGCATACACGAAGGTCTCCGTCAACCACCTGCTCGACGAAACCCTCGAGCTCGCCCAGGACCGCATCCAGCTGAAGAATATCGCCGTTGTTAAAAACTACGCAGCAGCCATCTGCGAAATCTCCGTCGACGTGGAACGCATCAAAATCGCCTTCCTCAACATCATCGTTAACGCCGTCGAAGCCATGGAGCCTGGCAACGGCGTCCTCCGCCTGTCTACCTCCACCAGAGAAGGTAAATGCGTCATCCAGATCGCAGACAACGGTCCGGGGATCGCCGAAGAATCCCAATCCCGCATCTTCGAACCCTATTTTACCAATAAACCAAAGGGAACAGGGTTGGGGTTGACCAACACCCAGAACATCATTTTGAACCACAAGGGCCAGATAGCCTTCGAAAGTAAAAAAGGCGAAGGCACAACCTTTACTATCCAGCTGAATTTCGCGTGAGCGTCACACGCGATAAGCCACCATTTCCTCCGGATCAGTGCTATACAACTTGTCGATAGCATCATTGATCATCTTCCGGTTCAACGGCTTGGCGATAAAAAGGTCTACTCCTCCATCCGAAGCCTGCTTCCGTTCGATCGACCCATCGTGCGCCGTTATCATAATCACCTTGATATCAGGGTAGTTCTCCTTTACAAAAGGTATGAAATCCAGGCCGAATCCATCGGGTAGATGATTGTCGAGGACAAGCAACGAAGGAGGCTCCGCCCGCAAAGCGTTAACTGCGTCGGAAAGTGAATTCACAAAGCCGGTACGGAAATTACGCTGCCTGAGTATCCCGCTTAGCAAATAGCAAATATCCAACTCGTCATCAACGATCAATACTTTTTCAATTACTGTCATGTTTTTATCCTCTAGTCCTTCAAATTTGGGTTGATCCGACAACTTATAATTCATAATTGATACAATTTTACTGCCATACACATTTTCCCACCCCCCCGCCTTAAAACAGCGCCATCCATGTCATAAGATTTTTTTTTGGCCTATTTCTCCTAATTTTTTTGGCCACAGAATCCACATATTGGGGAATTTCTTCCCCATCGAGGCCTCTGATTATCTATTTGTTAAACAGGCAATAATTTGGCAAGGCTTTAGAAGACTAAAGCTGGATCTTTCTCTGATCAATTCCTGATTACGATTGTTAGATATTTTCCGGTAATTTTAATTTAGAAAATGATACTTATGAAGCGCATTCTTATCATTGACGACGATATGGATATGTGTAATTTGCTTGGCCGTTTCCTCCAAAAGAAAGGGTTCGAGACGGATGCAAGCCATAGCGGCAATAAGGGAATTGCAAAATTCAAAGAATCTAAATTCGACGTGGTCCTGTGTGATTTCCGGCTGGGCGATAAAGAAGGCCGCGAAGTATTGAAAGAGCTCAAGCAGATCGATCCCTACGCCATCGTTATCATCATTACCGGCTATTCCGATATCAAGACCGCTGTGGATGTCATCAAATCCGGCGCATTCGACTATATTACAAAGCCCCTGATCCCGGAAGAAGTGCTCAACGTGATCGGCCGGGCTCTCCAACAATCTCCGGAAAGCACAGATTCTCCAAGACCGGTTGCTGCTACCTCCTCCATCAGAAAGAATGGTAAACAAACCGCTGATGAGGAATTCCTCGTCGGCCAGGCTCCGGCCACCCGGGAACTCTACCGGCAGGTACAACTCGTAGCCCCTACGAATTACAGCATCATCCTGTATGGCGAAAGTGGTACGGGTAAGGAGGTCATCGCCCGCACCGTCCACCTGAACAGCGCCCGTAAAGACAAGCCCTTCGTCGCCATGGACTGCGGCACCCTTTCAAAAGAATTGGCGGGCAGCGAGCTCTTTGGTCATGTCAAAGGCGCCTTCACCGGCGCCCT
>DATMLR010000330.1:0-2958 GCA_035570015.1 Puia sp. | reverse complement strand
ATAAACATACACTTTTGCTCCAATGGCAGCGGTATTGCCCCCGCGTCCCTCCAGCTTCACCGCCAGATACGATCCTCCTCCCTGCTCCCGGCTCATATTCCGATACACGAACGCCTCCTGGTTGAGATTATTTACGACCAGGTCCAGATCTCCATCCCCATCCAGATCCGCATAGACCGCACCTGAAGACACCGCCCGCTGGTCAATCCCCCAGGCTGCCTGCATATTCGTAAAGGTCAGATCGCCGTTGTTCCGGAAAATGTACTTCTTCAATATCGAAGAAGGCATCGAGTCAACCAGATCCATCAGCTTCACCGGCGCCCGGTCGATCGCCTGCCGGATCTTATAGTCGCCCCAGTAGCGCAGGAAATCCTTATTGGTATAATCCCGCAGATAACCGTTAGTAATGAAAAGATCCTTATACCCATCATTGTCAAAATCCGCCAGCAAAGGCGTCCAGCTCCAATCCGTCGCAGACACCCCAGCGAGCTGCCCGATCTCACTGAACGTCCCATCACCATTGTTCAGTTGCAGCATATTCCGCATGTACTGCTCCTGCAAACCCTGCGAAGTCATCAGATGAAATGACTCATAATTCTCCTGCAGCTGTAGCAACTTCTGCCGCCGGTTATCCTCCGGCAGCATATCCAGGTTCATGATGTCCGGTAATCCGTCATTATTGATATCGGCAATGTCCACACCCATCGAGAACTGCGCGAGATGCCGGAAACAACTGTCCGCCCAATCCGTGAACGTTCCATCGCGATTGTTGATATACAGGTAATCCGGCTCGTTGTAATCATTCGTTACATATATATCAGGCCAGCCATCTTTATTGATATCAGCAATCGCAATTCCTAATCCATACGTCAGCGGGCTCTGCCGCAACCCCGCCTGCCGGGAGACATCCACGAAGTGTCCGCCCCGGTTCTCATACAACTTGTCCCCTGCCAGCGGGTCCAGGTCATTCCGGTACTTCGCCAGCTCCATATTGTCGACCTTCTTCACCGAATGCCGAAGCAGGAACATATCCAGGTTGCCGTCGTGGTTATAGTCAAAGAAGGCTGCCTGCGTGCAATACCCCGAATCATTCAGCCCATACTGCGCCGCCTCCTCCTTAAAGGTGAGATTCCCCTGATTAATAAAAAGCTGATTGCCCCTGAGCGATGCGTCCTTGCCGGAGTAACAGACATAGATGTCCAGCAACCCGTCGCCATTCACATCCGCCATCGTCACCCCTGTTTTCCAGCCGCCGGGCCTTCCCTCCAACCCGGCTTCCTTGGTAATATCTTTGAACTTCATTCCGCCCAGGTTCAGAAATAGCTTACAGGGTTTGCTGTTGGCGGTGAAGAGAAGGTCGGGCAGCCCGTCATTGTTGATATCGCCGACCGCAACGCCGCCGCCGTTGTAGAAATACTCATAGTTCAGTACATTCAAGTCTTCGGTCTCCTTGATATCATTGCTGAAATGAACACCCGTCTGCTTAGACGATAACAGCCGGAACAACGGCCCCTGCGCGGCGCCCTGAGCCCCGGCCGGCGGCTGACCCCGAACGGGCAACCACCACCCCGAAACGGCCGACAGAATAACCACAACCACACCTCGGATGATCATTTTTCCCATAGCAGTATACAATATAAATAAACAAGACTACCCGAAGGTAGCCTCGCCAATCGAAAGAAACAACTGCGAATTTTTTAAATAGATTCCCTGGCGATCAGCTCTGTCTTCAATTGCACCGGATCAACCATTGGAAAACCATCGTCACCGGCGGGATGCTTCAGTCGGGCAATCAGCGCACACATCGCCTCCTTCCCGATCGACTCGATCGGCTGCCGGATAACGGAGATTGTTGGCGTATATAACCGGAAGATATCATTGTCATCGAAGCAAAGGACCGCCAGCTGATCGGGGATCTTCAACTGTTTCTTTTTGATCGCCTCAATACCCAACACACCCAGATAATTGGTTAAGAAAAATACCGCGTCAATCTCCCGGCCCGCTCCTTCCAGCAAATCGGCAATCATCCCGAGTGCCGTATCCCGATCCGCATGATAAGGCACCAACTTCACCCTCCGGTCGTCAATCGGAATACCATGCTTCCGCAACACGTCGTAATAACCGGACAACCGGTCCTTCATATGCGCCATATCGGTCTCGATCGTAACCAGTGCAATTTTCCTGTAACCCTTTTCAATCAGAAATTCCGTACCCGTGGCCACCCCTTCACGATTGTCCACCAGCACCGCGGGAATCTCATGATGCTCCGGAAAATACCGGTCGATGAGCACCACCGGCTTGTTTTCCGCCTGCAGCTTCCGGATCTCGTCGGCCAGATGCGGTGTCGGCGTAATAATGTAGCCGTCAACCTGCCGCTGCGACAACATATTGATCAACTCCCGCGCCTTCACTTCGTCGTTGTCCGTGCTGCAATACACTACTTTATAGTCGTACTTCTTCGCCTCATCCTCGATCGTCTTGGCGAGCGTAGCAAAGAAGGCGTTCGAAATATTCTCCACGATCAGTCCGATCGTCTTGGTCCGGCCTGTCCGTAATCCCCGCGCCAGCTGATTTGGCCGGTAACCCATTTCCCGTGCTACATTTTCAACTTTTTCAATAACTTCACGGCTGATCCTCATCTTCACGGCCTTGTCGTTCATCACAAACGAAACAGTAGAAACCGATACTCCGGCCTTACGAGCGATATCACTGATGGAAACTTTCTTCATTAATATAGGTATATATAAGACTGGGATAAAGATACAAACTAAATCGTTTTAGCGCATGACCCCCCCTTGTTTATTTTTGCTTTTCACGCTTCTCGCATCAAGCAGGGACACGATCATCACCGACCTTGCGCCCCCAACGTCGGCCGTCCCCCGATCCGCTACCTCATCGAAACACACCGCCAGCCCCACCCCTACCCCGATCATCATCCGCATCCTCAACAATTCCCCC